>NZ_CP079737.1:0-300434 GCF_019916025.1 Paraclostridium bifermentans
ATGGATATAGTTTCTTTATGGGAAAAAACTCTACAACTTATAAAAGGCGAGTTATCACCCCCAAGTTTTAATGCTTTCTTTAAGCAAATAAAACCATTACAAATACAATCAAATACTTTAATATTATTAGTTCCAAATGATTTTACAAAAGGAATACTTGAAGATAGATACTTAAATCTAATAGAAAGCTCTGTAAATCAACTTTCATTAAAAAAACATAATATCAAATTTGTTTTAAGCGAAAATGAAGTAAAAGGTTTAGATAAAGACCAACAACTAGATGATGATACAAAGATAAGAAAAAAATATCCAAATCTAAATCCTAAATATACTTTTGACACATTTGTTATTGGAAATAGTAACCGTTTTGCTCATGCAGCTTGTGTTGCTGTAGCTGAAGCTCCTGCAAGAGCTTACAACCCATTATTTTTATACGGTGGCGTTGGACTTGGAAAAACACATCTTATGCATGCAATCGGGCATCATATAATGGAACAAAAAAAAGATCCGAAGGTAGTTTACGTATCATCTGAAAAATTTACAAACGAGCTTATAAACTCAATTAAAGATGACAGAAATGAAGAATTTAGAAATAAATATAGAAATGTAGATGTCCTTTTAATAGATGATATTCAATTTATTGCAGGAAAAGAAAGAACTCAAGAAGAGTTTTTCCATACATTTAATTCATTACATGAAGCAAACAAACAAATAATAATATCTAGTGATAGACCTCCTAAAGAAATACCTACTTTAGAAGATAGACTTCGTTCAAGATTTGAAATGGGGCTTATAACTGATATTCAAGCTCCAGATTTTGAAACTAGAATGGCTATATTAAGAAAAAAAGCTCAAATGGAAGATATAGATGTTCCTAATGAAGTTACAGTATACATAGCAAAAAATATTAAATCGAATATAAGAGAATTAGAAGGCGCGCTTACGAGAGTTGTTGCTTATAGTTCCCTTACTAATAGAACTATATCTTTTGAATTAGCCTCTGAAGCTTTAAAAGACATCATTACTACTTCTAAGCATGAAGAAATTACAGTAAATAGGATAAAAGAAAAAGTTTCTGCTGTATTTTCTTTAAAAATGGAAGACTTTAATTCTAAAAAGAGAACTAGATCTATTTCTTACCCTAGACAAGTTGCAATGTACTTATCAAGAGAACTTACCGATTTATCTTTACCTAAAATAGGTGAGGAGTTTGGAGGAAGAGATCATACTACTGTAATACATGCTCATGATAAAATTGCTAAGGATATTGAGAATAACGAAGATTTTAAAGAAAAAGTAAACAAAATAATACTAGATTTAAAGGGTTAACTTATAAACATTTGCATGTGGATATCACGTTAATTAAATGTGCATATTTTTTTTCTAATAAAATATATACAATTTATTCTACAAAAACACACAAAGATATTAACATTTTTTCCACATGTTGATATCTTTGTATTTATTTTGATTGAGATACTTATCCACATTATGCACAGCACCTACTATTATTACTACTATTTTTTCTTATTTATTTTTATATAAAACAAGTCAAGGAGGTTATCCACAATGAAGATAATTTGTAATCAAAAAATACTAGCACATAAAATAAGCATTGTTCAAAAAGCTATTAATGGAAAAACAACTTTAGAACTTTTAAAAGGGATATTATTAACAGCTAAAGAAGGAACTTTAAATTTAACAGGATATGATTTAGAAATAGGAATAGACACTCACATACAAGCTGAAATTGTAGAAGAAGGGGAAATAGTAATAAATGCTCGTTTATTTGGAGATATAATAAGAAAATTACCAGATACTTTTGTTGAAATAGAAACAGATTCTGATAACAATGTATACATAAATTGTTTAAACTCAAGATTTAAAATAAAAGGAGATTCAGCTGTTGAATATCCAAGATTACCAGATGTAAACGAAAATGACTTATACAATATTCCTCAAGATTTACTAAAAAATATGATAAAACAAACAGTTTTTGCAATATCTCAAGATCAAACAAAACCAATATTAATGGGAGAGTTATTAGAAATTGTTGGTGGAAATATAAGCTTGGTTGCAATAGATGGATATAGATTAGCTGTAAGATCTAGTGAAATTGATAATATGAGTAATAATACAAAAGTTATTATCCCTGGAAAAACACTTCATGATGTAAATGGACTACTTTCATCTGAAGATGATGCTGTTCAATTAGGATTTGATGAAAAAAATGCTATATTTATAATCAATGAAACTAAAATTATAACTAGACTGTTAGATGGAGAATTTATAGATTATAAAAAACTCCTACCTAGAGAATATGGAGTTAGAGCAAAAGTTAATACAAAAGAATTATTAAATAGTATAGAAAGAGCTTCACTATTATCTCAGTCAGAGAAAAATAATTTAATAAAATTATCAATAAGAGATAATTCGATAGCAATAACTTCTAATACTGAAAAAGGAAATGTTTATGAAGAGGTTTCTATAGAACTAGAAGGAGATTATTTAGACATAGCTTTTAATTCAAGATATTTCTTAGATGCTTTAAAAGTTATAGATAGCGAGGAAATATTTATAGAATTCACTACAAATGTAAATCCATGTATAATAAAACCTGTAGATGGAACAAAATATACATACTTATTACTTCCTGTAAGAATATCGTCTAATATATAGATTAAAATTAAACCCAACTGAAAAAGTTGGGTTTTTATGATATAATATATTTTTGAATATATGTTAAAACTTAAGATAATAAATTAAATTAATATATATTTGCTATAATAAAAGGAGGAAGAAAAATGATAGAAATCACTATAGATTCTGAATTCATAAAATTAGATCAATTCTTAAAACTAGCTGATATTGCATCTACAGGTGGACATGCTAAATTTTTAATTCAAGAAGGTCTAGTAAAGGTTAACGGAGAAATAGAAACTAGAAGAGGAAAAAAATTAAGATCTAATGATATAGTAGAAGTTGAAGGCAATACGATAAAAATACTATAAAAGGGGTGCCCT
The DNA here is from genome assembly GCF_019916025.1 of Paraclostridium bifermentans. Classification (NCBI taxonomy): domain Bacteria; kingdom Bacillati; phylum Bacillota; class Clostridia; order Peptostreptococcales; family Peptostreptococcaceae; genus Paraclostridium; species Paraclostridium bifermentans. Next base: position 3,024 of record NZ_CP079737.1, read on the forward strand.
TTGTGTATTTAAAAGGCTTAAATTTAATCAATTTTAGAAATTATGAAGCTCTTTATTTAGAGTTTAATCCCAAGATAAATTTACTTATAGGTAAAAATGGACAAGGAAAAACAAATATTGTAGAAGCGATTTACTTATTATCATTTGGAAAGTCTTTTAGAACAAGTAAAGATAAAGAAATGATTAGATTTGATAGTGAAAATTTATATATAGGTGGAAATTTCACAAAATATAACAGAAATAGTCTAATAGAAATTGGAATTGGTAAAAATAATAAAAAGGGAATTAAAATTAATAAAATAAGCATAGAAAAAATATATGAATTATTAGGAAATCTAAATGTAGTTATTTTTTCTCCTGAAGATTTAAGGTTAGTCAAAGAAGGGCCTAAAGAAAGAAGGTCTTTTATAGATAAAGAAATAAGTCAAATTATGCCTAAATATTATAATTACCTTACAAATTACAATAAAATACTATTTCAGAGAAATAAATTACTAAAAAGTAACTATGTCGACATAAATTTAATAGAGGTTTATGACGAGAGTTTGGCGAAGTATGGTAGTTATATATATATTTTAAGAAGAGATTTTATAAAAAAAATTGCATCTATATCAAGTGAAATGCATAAAAATCTTACTAATAATTTAGAAGATTTATCAATAAAGTACAAAAATCAATTAAATATTAATGATGAAGACACTGTAAACACTGTGTATGAAAGATTTATTGAAAAACTTAAATCTGGACATCAGCATGATATAGAAACTAGAACTACTAGATATGGAGTCCATAAAGATGATTTATCAATTTATATAAATGAGCTAGATGTTAGACTATATGGATCCCAAGGTCAACAAAGAACAGCATCTATTTCATTAAAGCTTTCAGAAATAGAGTTGATAAAAAATGAGGTAGGAGAGTATCCCATTTTGTTATTGGATGACATTTTCAGTGAATTAGATGAGACTAGACAAAAACTTTTAGTTGATAATTTAGATAAAGTTCAAATGTTTATAACGACAGCTGAAGCTTCTCATAAAAAAATATTTAGAACTGAAAATACTACTATTTTCAACATTGAAAAAGGAAATGTAATTAGTATAGAGAATGGAGGAAACTAGATGAAACAAGAATACGGCGCAAGTCAGATACAGGTCTTAGAAGGATTAGAACCTGTTAGAAAAAGACCTGGTATGTACATAGGGTCAACAGGACCTAGAGGTTTACATCATTTAGTTTATGAAGTCGTGGACAACAGTATAGACGAAGCTCTAGCTGGATATTGTTCAGACATATATGTTTCTATAAATGAAGATGGAAGCATATTAGTAAAAGATAATGGTAGGGGTATTCCAGTAGAAGTTCATCCTAAGACTGGAAAATCTACACTAGAAACAGTTTTAACTGTACTTCATGCTGGAGGAAAATTTGGTGGTGGAGGCTATAAAGTTTCTGGAGGTCTTCACGGGGTAGGTATTTCTGTAGTTAACGCATTATCAGAGTGGTTAGTTGCAGAAGTTCACCATGATGGTAAAATCTATAGCCAAAGATATGAAAAAGGAGTTGCGACTTCAGAAATAAAAGTTGTTGGAGAAACTAAAATAACAGGAACTACAATAACATTTAAACCAGATGCTACTATATTTGACGAAGTTGAATATAAGTATGATATATTAGAGCATAGATTAAGAGAATTAGCATTCTTAAATAAAGGTGTTAATATAGTTCTAGAAGATAAGAGAGAAGAACAAGAAAAAGTAAAAAAATTCCATTATGAAGGTGGTTTAAGAGAATTTGTTAAACATCTAAATAAAACAAAAACAGGAATTCATGATGATATAGTTTATATAGAGAAAAAAGTAAAGGACTACATGGTTGAAGTAGCTTTACAATATACTGACGGTTATACAGAGAACATATATTCTTTTGCAAATAATATAAATACTCACGAGGGTGGTACTCACTTAAGTGGATTTAAAACTGCTATGACTAAGGTTGTAAATGATTATTCAAGAAAAAATGGAATATTAAAAGAAAAAGATTCAAATCTTTTAGGAGAAGATATAAGAGAAGGTCTTACAGCTGTTATATCTATAAAACTTCCAGAGCCTCAGTTTGAAGGCCAAACTAAAACTAAATTAGGAAATACAGTTGTTAGAGGTGTAGTAGATAGTGTAACAGTTGAAGAGATAGGCTCATTCTTAGAAGAAAATCCAACAACTGCTAGAATAATAGTAGATAAAGCTTTAAGAGCTCAAAGAGCTAGAGAAGCTGCTAAAAAAGCAAGAGAGTTAACGAGAAGAAAGAGTGTACTAGAAAGTACATCTTTACCTGGAAAATTAGCTGACTGTGCTGAAAAAGATCCTTCAAAAAGTGAAATATTCTTAGTCGAAGGGGATTCTGCCGGAGGTTCAGCAAAACAAGGAAGAGATAGACACTCTCAAGCAATATTACCACTAAGAGGTAAGATACTTAATGTTGAGAAATCTAGATTAGATAAAATATTATCATCAGATGAAATAAGAAATATGATAACTGCATATGGATGTAGCATAGGTGATGATTTTGACTTAGAAAAAGCTAGATATCATAAAATTGTAATAATGACCGATGCCGATGTCGATGGAGCTCATATAAGAACACTTTTACTTACATTCTTCTTTAGATATATGAGACCTCTTATAGAGAATGGTTATGTTTATATAGCACAACCACCTTTATATAAAGTTAAAAAACAAAAGAAAGAATACTATGTATACTCTGATCAAGAGTTAAATACTTTATTAGAGCAACTTGGAAGAAGTGGAATAGAGCTACAAAGATACAAAGGTCTTGGAGAGATGAATGCAGAGCAACTTTGGGAAACAACTATGAATCCTGAAACAAGAACTTTATTACAAGTATCTATAGAAGATGCATCTATGGCAGATGAAATATTCTCAATGCTTATGGGTGATAAGGTTGCTCCAAGAAAAGAATTTATAGAAGAAAATGCAAGATATGTTAGAAATTTAGATATATAAGAGAGGGGATGAGTGTTAATGGATGAAAATAATAGAATACTCCCTATTGAAATAGGTCACGAAATGAAAAAATCGTATATTGATTATGCGATGAGTGTTATAGCTGGACGTGCCCTACCAGATGTAAGAGATGGACTTAAACCAGTTCATAGAAGAATATTATACTCAATGAGTGAATTAAATTTAACACCAGATAAACCATATAGAAAGTCTGCCCGTATTGTTGGGGACGTTCTAGGTAAGTATCACCCACATGGAGATACTGCTGTTTACTTTGCAATGGTAAGAATGGCACAAGATTTCTCTACTAGAGGTCTTTTAGTTGATGGACATGGTAACTTTGGTTCTGTCGATGGAGATTCACCAGCTGCAATGCGTTATACTGAAGCTAGAATGAGTAAATTAGCTCTTGAATTATTAAGAGATATAGATAAAGAGACAGTAGACTTTACACCAAACTTTGATGAATCTTTAAAAGAGCCATCAGTTTTACCATCTAGATTCCCTAACCTTTTAGTTAATGGATCTAATGGTATAGCAGTTGGTATGGCAACATCTATACCACCTCATAACTTAGGTGAAGTAATTGATGCTACAATACACCTTATAGATAATGAGGATTGCAGTATTGAAGATTTAATTCAATTTGTACAAGGTCCAGATTTCCCAACTGCTGCAATAATAATGGGTAAAGAAAATATAGCTGAGGCCTACAGAACAGGAAGAGGTAAAGTTAAAGTAAGAGCTAGAGCATACATAGAAGAGCTAGCTAAAGGAAAGCAACAAATAGTTGTAACTGAAATACCATACCAAGTAAATAAAGCTAAGTTAGTTGAAAAAATAGCTGAATTAGTTAAAGATAAGAAAGTTGAAGGAATCTCTGATTTAAGAGATGAGAGTAACAGAGATGGTATGAGAGTAGTTATAGAGCTTAAGAGAGATGCAAATGCAAACATAGTTTTAAATAAGCTTTATAAACATTCTCAGATGGAAGATACATTCAGTATAATAATGCTAGCATTAGTAAATGGAGAGCCTAAAGTTTTAAATTTAAAACAAGTTTTATATCACTATGTTCAACATCAAAAGGATGTAGTAACTAGAAGAATTAAGTTTGATTTAAATAAAGCTGAAGCAAGAGCTCATATACTAGAAGGATTGAGAATAGCCTTAGATAACCTAGATGAAGTTATAAAACTTATAAGAGCATCTAAAACTACTCAAGAAGCTAAGGAAGGTTTAATTAATAGATTTAATCTTTCTGATTTGCAAGCTCAAGCAATACTTGATATGAAACTTCAAAGACTTACAGGGTTAGAAAGAGATAAGATAGAAGCTGAATATGAAGAATTACTTAAAAAGATAAATAGATTAAGAGAAATTTTAAGTGATGAAAGACTTCTTATGAATGTTATAAAACAAGAATTAACTATAATAAAAGAAAACTACTCAGATGATAGAAGAACTGAAATAAAACATGCTGAAGGCGAAATAGACATGAGAGATCTTATAGAAAATGAGGAAGTAGCAGTAACTCTAACTCATTTTGGATACATAAAGAGAATGCCTATAGATACATATAAGAGCCAAAACAGAGGTGGAAGAGGTATTTCAGCTCTTACTACAAGAGAAGAAGACTTTATAAAAGAGTTAATAACGACTCATACACATAGTAGATTATTATTCTTTACAAACAAAGGTAGAGTTTATAGATTAAATGCATATGAAATTCCAGAAGCTAAGAGACAAGCTAAAGGAACAGCTATAGTTAACTTATTACAGTTAAATAGTGATGAAAAAATTGCTACTATGATATCTATAGACGATAATAGCGAATCAGAATTCTTATTATTAACTACTAAAAAAGGAATAGTTAAGAAGACTAAGCGTGAAGAATTTAAAAATATAAACAAATCAGGTCTAATAGCAATAGGTTTAAGAGAAGATGATGAACTTATTGGAGTTAAAGTGACTGATGGTAGTGAAGATGTTATATTAGTTACTCAAGGTGGTATGTCTATAAGATTTAATGAAAATGATATAAGACATATGGGAAGAACTGCTATGGGTGTTAAGGGTATAACTTTAAGTAATAATGATAAAGTTGTATCGATGAACCTTTGCAGTGAAGGAACTGAATTGTTAGTTGTCAGTGGCAATGGTTTTGGAAAAAGAACATCAATAGAAGAATATAGATCTCAAATAAGAGCAGGTAAAGGTATAAAGACTTATAATATAAACGATAAAACAGGCGAGATTGTCGGAGCTCAAATGGTTAATGAAGATGATGAGATGATGATCATAAATTCAAATGGAGTATTAATAAGACTTAGAGTAAATGAAATATCTTTATTTGGAAGAGTTACTAGTGGTGTTAAGCTAATGAAAACTGATGATGAAGTTAATGTAGTTTCAATTGCAAAGATAGAGATGGAAGAATAGGGTATACAAACCCTATTCTTTTTGCATAATTATATATATAATATTTATATAAAGTAAGAAAGGAGTATTAATATTATGAGTAAAAATAAGGGAAAAGTTTTTTTACTAGGATCGATAATAGGATTTTTACTTGGTATATTTTTAGCACCTAAAAAAGGTTCTGAGTTAAGAAAAGAAGCTAAGGATAAGATGGAAGAAATAAAAGAAAATCCTAGAGAAGTTTTAGATGGGACGATTCAAACTGTAAAAGACAAGATTACAACTATAGTTGACGATTGTGATGTTAACGATATAAACATAGTTGAAGATGAAATAATAATAAGTAAGACTTTTGAAGATGAGGGAGATAATGTATAATGGATGCAGTAGGATGGCAGATAGGAGCTATTTTATTTGGTGTGTCAGTACTAATAATTGCTATATACCTAGCAAAGCTAATAAATAGTACAACTAAAGTTGTTGAAAAAGCATACAAGATAGTAGATTATAACGAAAGACATATACATGACACTATAGAAAATGTTGCAGCAATTACAAAAAGTACAGAAGATATTGTTAGTTTAGCTAGTGGTGTAACTAATATAACTAAAGCATTTAGATTTTTTAAAAAGTAATAAGGAGGTAGTACGATGTCTGTAAATATAGAGTCGAAACTAGATAATAATTTTTGGAATGTAGATATAAATGGAGAGTTAGATGTAGCTGGAGCTGATAAAGTAAAAACACATTTAAACAGCTTAATAGAAGAACAACCAGTAGACATAAAAATGGATTTTACTAACCTAGAATACATAGATTCAACAGGATTAGGAGCATTAATAGGAGTATTAAAAAGATTAAAAGTTAATGATAAGGATATATATGTATTAAATGCTAGAAAAAATGTTAAGAAAATTTTCAGTATAACAGGTCTAGACAAAATATTTAAAGTGGAGGGATAAGTTTTGGATTTAGAAACTATAAAAATGGAAGTTACATCTAATCCAGAATATGTAAGCATTATAAGATTAACAGTTTCTGGAATAGCAAATAAAATTGGATTTTCTTTAGATGATATCGAAGATATAAAAGTAGCAGTATCAGAAGCATGTACAAATGCTATAAAGCATAGTTTAGATGATAAATTTTTAGTTCAATTTTCTGTATTAGAAAATGGATTAACAATAGAAGTAGAGGACAAAGGAACAGGATATGATGTAGAATCTCTACAAGAGCCAGATTTAACAAACCCAAAAGAAAGCGGATTAGGTTTATTCATAATAAAGACATTAATGGATGAGGTAAGCACTATATCTAATAGCGATGTTGGGACTAGAGTTAAAATGACTAAATATTTAGGAGTTGGTATTTAATGAAGAATGTAGCTAATGCTACAAGCTATATGGATATGGAAACCAAAGAGCTGTTTAAAATATATAGCAATGACAAAAACGTAGAAATAAGAAATATTCTGATAGAGAGACATATGTATTTAGCTAATATACTAGCTAAAAAATATATTAATAAAGGTGTTGAATTTGATGATATTTTTCAAGTTGCATCTTTAGCTTTAATATATGCAATAGATAGATATGATATTGAAAAAGGATATGAGTTTTCAAGTTTTGCAACACCTACTATAATAGGGGAAATTAAGAAATATTTTAGAGATAAAGTTTGGACAGTAAAAGTACCAAGAAGAATTCAAGAATTAAGCAAAAAGATAAGTGAAGCTAAGTTATTCTTAGAGCAAAAAAACAAACAAAGTCCAAAAGCTATAGATATAGCAAATTACTTAGACTGTACAGAAGAAGAAGTACTAGAGGCAATAGAAGCATCATATGGATATCAACCTATGTCTTTAGATGCATCTAGTAATGATGATTCAGATGATAAGGAAATAACATTAAAAGATAAAGTTGGACAAGAAGAAAATAGTTTTGGAAATATAGAAAATATGGACTTTATTAATAAGTTTATAGAATCTCTAAATGAATTAGAGGTTAAGATATTTAAAGATAGATTCTTCTTGGATAAAACACAATCAATTATAGCAAAAGAGTTGGAAATATCACAAATGACAGTATCAAGACTAGAAAGAAAAATCATAGAAAAGTTAAAGAAAGAATATGAGAAAAACTCATAAAAATAAAAAATAAAATAAAATTTTAAAAAACTGTTGACTTACTGTTTAATTCATAGTATAGTATTACTTGTCCTTAAGAAAAGGGCAAAACAAAAATGAACTTTGAAAATTAAACAGTAGGTTAATTATAAAAATTCTTTTTTTAAGAATTAAACACAAACAACCAAGCCAGATATTCAGATAATGATTAGCTGAGCGATGGACAACTTTTTAAATTATATTTGAGAGTTTGATCCTGGCTCAGGATGAACGCTGGCGGCGTGCCTAACACATGCAAGTCGAGCGATCTCTTCGGAGAGAGCGGCGGACGGGTGAGTAACGCGTGGGTAACCTGCCCTGTACACACGGATAACATACCGAAAGGTATACTAATACGGGATAATATATGAAAGTCGCATGGCTTTTATATCAAAGCTCCGGCGGTACAGGATGGACCCGCGTCTGATTAGCTAGTTGGTAAGGTAATGGCTTACCAAGGCAACGATCAGTAGCCGACCTGAGAGGGTGATCGGCCACACTGGAACTGAGACACGGTCCAGACTCCTACGGGAGGCAGCAGTGGGGAATATTGCACAATGGGCGAAAGCCTGATGCAGCAACGCCGCGTGAGCGATGAAGGCCTTCGGGTCGTAAAGCTCTGTCCTCAAGGAAGATAATGACGGTACTTGAGGAGGAAGCCCCGGCTAACTACGTGCCAGCAGCCGCGGTAATACGTAGGGGGCTAGCGTTATCCGGAATTACTGGGCGTAAAGGGTGCGTAGGTGGTTTTTTAAGTCAGAAGTGAAAGGCTACGGCTCAACCGTAGTAAGCTTTTGAAACTAGAGAACTTGAGTGCAGGAGAGGAGAGTAGAATTCCTAGTGTAGCGGTGAAATGCGTAGATATTAGGAGGAATACCAGTAGCGAAGGCGGCTCTCTGGACTGTAACTGACACTGAGGCACGAAAGCGTGGGGAGCAAACAGGATTAGATACCCTGGTAGTCCACGCCGTAAACGATGAGTACTAGGTGTCGGGGGTTACCCCCCTCGGTGCCGCAGCTAACGCATTAAGTACTCCGCCTGGGAAGTACGCTCGCAAGAGTGAAACTCAAAGGAATTGACGGGGACCCGCACAAGTAGCGGAGCATGTGGTTTAATTCGAAGCAACGCGAAGAACCTTACCTAAGCTTGACATCCCACTGACCTCTCCCTAATCGGAGATTTCCCTTCGGGGACAGTGGTGACAGGTGGTGCATGGTTGTCGTCAGCTCGTGTCGTGAGATGTTGGGTTAAGTCCCGCAACGAGCGCAACCCTTGCCTTTAGTTGCCAGCATTAAGTTGGGCACTCTAGAGGGACTGCCGAGGATAACTCGGAGGAAGGTGGGGATGACGTCAAATCATCATGCCCCTTATGCTTAGGGCTACACACGTGCTACAATGGGTGGTACAGAGGGTTGCCAAGCCGCGAGGTGGAGCTAATCCCTTAAAGCCATTCTCAGTTCGGATTGTAGGCTGAAACTCGCCTACATGAAGCTGGAGTTACTAGTAATCGCAGATCAGAATGCTGCGGTGAATGCGTTCCCGGGTCTTGTACACACCGCCCGTCACACCATGGAAGTTGGGGGCGCCCGAAGCCGGTTAGCTAACCTTTTAGGAAGCGGCCGTCGAAGGTGAAACCAATGACTGGGGTGAAGTCGTAACAAGGTAGCCGTATCGGAAGGTGCGGCTGGATCACCTCCTTTCTAAGGAGTAATTGCCTACTGTTTAATTTTGAGAGCTTATTGTTCTCAAAATTAGTACTTAATTGTACTTTAGTACTTTGAAAACTGCATAACATTTAGTGATGATTAAATAAACCAATTATAAGAGAAGAAAACTCTTCAAAAAATAACACTTTTAATAACTGGTCAAGTTATTAAGGGCGCAGGGCGGATGCCTTGGCACTAAGAGCCGATGAAGGACGCGATAAGCTGCGATAAGCTTCGGGGAGTTGCACGTAAACTTTGATCCGAAGATTTCCGAATGAGGAAACTCACTTAGAGTAATGTCTAAGTATCATTAAGTGAATACATAGCTTAGTGAGGGGAACCCGGGGAACTGAAACATCTAAGTACCCGGAGGAAAAGAAAGAAATTCGATTCCGTAAGTAGCGGCGAGCGAACGCGGAATAGCCCAAACCAGTGAAGTTTTCTTCGCTGGGGTTGCGGACACATCATCAACAAAGAGGTATCGTAAACGAAGAGAGTTGGAAAGCTCCGCTATAAAGTGTAATAGCCACGTAGTTGAAACGAGAAGACTTTAGATGTGATCCAGAGTACCACGGGACACGTGAAACCCTGTGGGAAGCAGGAGGGACCATCCTCCAAGGCTAAATACTACTTAGTGACCGATAGCGCATAGTACCGTGAGGGAAAGGTGAAAAGAACCCCGGGAGGGGAGTGAAATAGAACCTGAAACCCTGCGCTTACAAGCTGTGGAAGCACTTTATATGTGTGACCGCGTACTTTTTGTAGAACGGGCCAACGAGTTACGATAGTAAGCTAGGTTAAGTACTTAAGGTATGGAGCCGTAGTGAAAGCGAGTCTTAAATGGGCGTTAAGTTTGCTGTCGTAGACCCGAAACCGAGCGACCTATCCATGAGCAGGATGAAGCGAAAGTAAAATTTCGTGGAGGTCCGAACCCACGAGCGTTGAAAAGCTCGGGGATGACTTGTGGATAGCGGTGAAATTCCAATCGAGCTCGGAGATAGCTGGTTCTCCCCGAAATAGCTTTAGGGCTAGCCTCAAGGTTGAGAAATACGGAGGTAGAGCACTGAATATCCTAGGGGGCATTGCGCTTACCGAAGATTATCAAACTCCGAATGCCGTTATTTTATACTTGGGAGTCAGACTGTGGGTAATAAGATTCATAGTCGAGAGGGCAACAGCCCAGATCGTCAGCTAAGGTCCCTAAATGTAAGTTAAGTGGTAAAGGATGTGGGATTGCATAGACAACCAGGATGTTGGCTTAGAAGCAGCCACTCATTTAAAGAGTGCGTAATAGCTCACTGGTCGAGTGATCCTGCGCCGAAGATTACCGGGGCTAAAACTTACTACCGAAGCTACGATATCATTTATGATAGGTAGGGGAGCTTCCTATGCAGGCTGAAGCATGACCGTAAGGACGTGTGGACAGTATAGGAGTGAGAATGTTGGCATGAGTAGCGAGACGTGGGTGAGAATCCCACGGGCCGTAAACCCAAGGTTTCCAGGGGAAGGTTCGTCCGCCCTGGGTTAGTCGGGACCTAAGCCGAGGCCGAAAGGCGTAGGTGATGGACAACAGGTTGAGATTCCTGTACCACCGATAATCGTTTGAGAGATGGAATGACACAGTAGGATAAGCTAACCACACTGTTGGTTATGTGTGGCTAAGTACTGAGGCAGTCAAGGCAGGCAAATCCGCCATGATAATGCTGGGGTACGATGGGGAGCGAAATTAAGTAGCGAAGTAGCTGATTTCACACTGTCGAGAAAAGTTTCTATCGAGATTAAAGGTGCCCGTACCGCAAACCGACACAGGTGGGTGAGGAGAGTATCCTAAGGCCAGCGAGAGAACTGTTGTTAAGGAACTCGGCAAAATGACCCCGTAACTTAGGGAGAAGGGGTGCCACGTTAGGGTTAACGCCCGAGGTGGCCGCAGAGAATAGGCCCAAGCGACTGTTTACCAAAAACACAGGTTTCTGCTAAGTCGCAAGACGATGTATAGGAGCTGACGCCTGCCCGGTGCTGGAAGGTTAAGGGGATCTGTTAGGATTTATCCGAAGCAGTGAACTTAAGCCCCAGTAAACGGCGGCCGTAACTATAACGGTCCTAAGGTAGCGAAATTCCTTGTCGGGTAAGTTCCGACCCGCACGAAAGGCGTAACGATTTGGGCACTGTCTCAACAACAGACTCGGTGAAATTGTAATCCCGGTGAAGATGCCGGGTACCTGCGACAGGACGGAAAGACCCCATGGAGCTTTACTGTAGCTTGACATTGAATTTTGGTGCTACATGTACAGGATAGGTGGGAGGCTATGAAATCGGGACGCCAGTCTCGGTGGAGCTATCCTTGGGATACCACCCTTGTAGTACTGAGATTCTAACCAGATACCTTGAATCAGGTATTGGGACACTGTCAGGTGGGCAGTTTGACTGGGGCGGTCGCCTCCCAAAGAGTAACGGAGGCGCTCAAAGGTTCTCTCAGCACGGTCGGAAATCGTGCGTAGAGTGTAAAGGCAGAAGAGAGCTTGATTGCAAGACATACAGGTCGAGCAAGGACGAAAGTCGGACTTAGTGATCCGGTGGTTCCGCATGGAAGGGCCATCGCTCAACGGATAAAAGCTACCCTGGGGATAACAGGCTTATCTCCCCCAAGAGTCCACATCGACGGGGAGGTTTGGCACCTCGATGTCGGCTCATCACATCCTGGGGCTGTAGTAGGTCCCAAGGGTTGGGCTGTTCGCCCATTAAAGTGGTACGCGAGCTGGGTTCAGAACGTCGTGAGACAGTTCGGTCCCTATCCGTCGCAGGCGTAGGAAATTTGAGGAGACCTGTCCTTAGTACGAGAGGACCGGGATGGACGTACCTCTGGTGTACCAGTTGTTCTGCCAAGGGCATGGCTGGGTAGCTATGTACGGAATGGATAAGCGCTGAAAGCATCTAAGCGCGAAGCCAACTTCAAGATAAGATTTCCCACCGTAAGGGTAAGATCCCAGGAAGACTACCTGGTTGATAGGTCGGAGGTGTAAGTGCAGCAATGTATGTAGCTTACCGATACTAATAGATCGAGGACTTGACCAAGATTATTTAATCTTACAAATGTTATTCAGTTTTTAGAGTACTAACTCTAAATAAAGATTATGTGGTTATTATAGCAAAGAGGATACACCTGTTCCCATTCCGAACACAGAAGTTAAGCTCTTTAGCGCCGATGGTACTTGGTGGGAAGCTGCCTGGGAGAGTAGGACGTAGCCGCGTAATCTTTTTTATTTTACGTAGATTTGTGGTGGTTAAGGTTTAGTTTGCACTTGGGTCATAAAGCTGAGAAGATGCTTTGAATGACCTCGGCGTTGCAAACTAAACCTTAACCACTTTTCGTTGTGTGAAAATATAAAAAGATTACGCTTGTACGGTATGAGATTAAATTTAATTTAAATGTACAAAGTGTAATAATTTAAATACAGCTTGAATATTCTTTATTAAAAGATACTAAAAAGGGGTAGATAAAAATGAAGTTTAGTATAGAAGTTAATAGAGGAAGTATTCTAGATTTAATAAATTTAGCTGAAGAAAACAACTTGAAGATTAATTCGATTGCTCAAGGGCCTATAAATGATGAGATGATGAATATAAAAATTGATTTGTCGGATAACAGTAAAGTACATGATCTTGATAATTTTGTAAAAAAAATATTAGATTGTCATTCTATGAACTCATGTGAGAGAATTTAAAGCTATGAATATTCATAGCTTTTTTATTTTGTATAAATATATAAACTATAAAAATTGCATTTAATTGAAAAAATATTGTAAAATAATTAGAGATATAATAAACAAAATAAAAGTTATTAAGATACATTTAAAAATAAGCAGAGAGTTAGGAGAGTGAGTCGATGATTAGTGGAACTACAACACAGGTATCTCAAAAAACTATAGAAACTTTTTTTCATGCAGTTAAAAATAGTGGACCTAAATTAATATACGCAATTATATTCCTTATTGTAGGATTATATGCTTGTAAATGGTTAAAAAGATATAGCAAAAAAATTATACTTAAATACAATGTAGAAAGAGGCGTAGCCAACTTTGCATCATATGCTATTTATGGAGCTAGTGTTCTTATGGTTGTTATGACCTGTTTAGATATAATTAATTTCCCTGTACAATCTTTTATGACTGTTATGGTATCATTGATAGGTGTCATTGGTTTATCATTAGGTTTAGCTTTTAAAGAAATATTATCAAACTTAGGTGCAGGTATGATAATTTTATTTTTCCAACCATTTAAAACTGGAGATTATATAGGTGGATCTGGGGTTGAAGGGACTGTTGCTGATATACAAATTTTTAGTACAATACTAAAAACTCCTGATAATAAGGCTATTATAGTACCAAATTTTAAATTAACTAGTGATAATATAATTAACTATACACATCAGGAAAAAAGAAGAATAGATTTTTCATTTGGGGTATCGTATGATACAAATATAAAAGCTGTAAAAGATGTGTTAGATAAAATTTTCAGAGAAGATAAACGAATTTTAAAAGATCCAGAAACTATAATAGGATTAAATGCATTAGGTGAAAATGCTATGCAGATAATAGCAAGACCATGGGTAAAGACTGATGATTACTGGAGTGTATATTTTGATATAATGGAGAAGGTAAAAGTGAAATTTGATGAGAATAACATTGAAATACCATTCCCTTCAAGAGTTGTATATTATAAAAATTGTGAAGAGGACATAAAAAAATAATAAAAATAATAAAACTTTTTTGAATATTAGTATTGAAAGTTGATAATATATATAATATAATGATTTACAAATAGAACAAAGAATATGGCTAAGACGGAAAATAGTAAAAAGCAAGTTTGTATTCAGAGAGTGAGTGGTTGGTGAGAACTCATTACAATGGTTTTTGAATCCATTCCTGAGCTACTAATCGGAAAATAATAGTAAGATTAGTCGTATACCTACGTTACAGGATTGAGAGGTTTATATTTTATAAATATAAACAACTAGGGTGGCAACGCGGATAACAGACTTTCGTCCCTTTTTAAGGGGTACGAGGGTCTTTTTTTATACAAAAAATCAAAAAATTGAAATAAAATCACTATTACATCATTAGGGGTAACGTTATTTTATTTTAAAATATAAAAATATTCTATAGGAGGAAGACAAATGTTAGATATAAAAAGAATAAGAGAAAATTTAGATGAAATAAAAAAAGCAATGGAAATAAGAGGCGAAAAAGAATTTGACCTTGATATAGTTGTAGAATTAGATAATAAGAGAAGAGAATTACTTCAAGAAGTTGAAGTTATGAAAAATGAATTAAATGTAGAATCAAAGAAAATACCTCAATTAATAAAAGAAGGTGTAGATGTTACAGAAGCAAAAGTTAAGTTAAAGCAATTATCTGAAAAGATAAAAGGATTTGATGAGAAAGTTAAAGAAGTAGAAGAAAAAATGGAATATAACTTAATGAGAATTCCTAATGTTCCTCACCCAGATGTTCCACAAGGAACAACAGATGAAGATAATGTACAAATTAGAACTTGGGGAGATCCTACAAAGTTTGAATTTGAAAACAAAGCTCACTGGGATATAGGAACAGGATTAGGTATATTAGATTTTGAAACTGCAGGTAAAATAACAGGATCAAGATTTACTTTATACAGAGGTTTAGGAGCTAGACTTGAAAGATCATTAATAAACTTCTTCCTAAATACTCATACTGAAAAGCATGGATACACAGAAGTATTACCTCCATTCATGGCAAATAGAGCTAGTTTTATAGGAACAGGTCAACTTCCTAAATTCGAAGAAGATATGTTTAAATTAGAAGGCCTTGATTACTTCTTAATACCAACTGCAGAGGTTCCTGTAACAAATATACACAGAGATGAAATATTATCAGCAGACGAGTTACCAGTAAAATATTGTGCATACACTCCATGTTTCAGATCTGAAGCAGGATCAGCAGGAAGAGATACAAGAGGATTAGTAAGACAACATCAATTCAATAAAGTTGAATTAGTTAAGTTTGTTAAGCCAGAAGAATCTTATGAAGAATTAGAAAAATTAACAAATGATGCTGAAACTATGTTACAAATGTTAGGATTACCATATAGAGTTGTAAGAATATGTACAGGAGATTTAGGATTTACAGCTGCATTTAAATACGATTTAGAAGTATGGATGCCAAGTTACAACAGATATGTTGAAATTTCTTCTTGTTCAAACTTTGAAGATTTCCAAGCTAGAAGAGCTGGAATAAGATTCAAGAGAGATAAGAAAGCAAAAGCTGAATATGTTCATACATTAAATGGATCAGGATTAGCAGTAGGAAGATGTTTAGCTGCTATATTAGAAAACTATCAACAAGCTGATGGGTCTGTAGTAGTTCCTGAAGCATTAAGACCATACATGGGTGTTGATGTTATAAAGAAAGATGAATTATAAGATTTAAAAATCTTAATTATCTAAATAGGGAGCTTACATATTAAGCTTCCTATTTATTTTAAAAATTCATAATCAAAAATCAATTTAGATTTAACAAAAAATGTATTAAAAATAACATTAAATTTGTAGAATTATATTAGAATATAGGTTAAAATTTAAGTTGAATTATAAATTTAATTATGGTAATATTAAAGATGTTATAGGTTTTAGGAGGAAGCATGGACAAATCGTTTTATATGAGTGAAGCAATTAAAGAAGCATATAAAGCTTATGGAAAAGGCGAGACACCCATAGGTGCAGTCATAGTGAGGAATGGTGAAATTATAGCTAGAGCGCATAATCTAACTGAAACATTAAATGATCCTACAGCCCATGCTGAAATATTAGCAATAAGAAAGGCTTCAGATTACTTAGGTGGATGGAGACTTATAAATTGCGACTTGTATGTTACTATGGAACCATGTATAATGTGTAGTGGAGCTATAGTTCAATCAAGGATAAAAAAACTTATAATAGGAACTAAGCATATAAAAAACTTAAATATAGAAAAGCAACATGAATTCAAAGTTGACTACTTTAATACTTGCAATATAGATGTAACATTTGATATATTAAAAGAAGAATGTTCAGATGTATTACAAAAGTTTTTTAAAGAGTTAAGAAAGCGACAGTAAGGAGAGATGGTCGAGTTGGTCGAAGGCGCTCGCCTGGAAAGTGAGTATACGGGTAAAACCGTATCGTGGGTTCGAATCCCACTCTCTCCGCCAAAAAAATTATGGTTATAAGTTTGCTGTGCTAGACGGGAAGGTAGCGGTGTCCTGTAACCTGCAATCCGCTATAGCAGGGTTGAATTCCATCTAGAGGCTTATATATTGTAGGGCTGCCCTAAATAAGTGGTGTTGACACTTAGGTCCTGCGCAACGGAAGCTCATAAACTCCGCCAGATCCGGAAGGAAGCAACGGTAAGTGAATCCTTTCGTGTGCCGCGGGGGTGCCTAAGTCGAGCTAACTGTTTAGGTAACGCCTATGATAGTAAGTCAATAGATGGTGCACAGCTTTAATATAAAAATAAAATCCCTTGTATGAGGGATTTTTTTAATATAAAAATATATAATTGATTTATACTGAAATAGATAATATTTGTTTTAATTGGTATATAATAAAATATCGGGATTTTAGAATTAAGGAGAGATAAATTATGCATAAGGCGTTGTATAGAGCCTACAGGCCTCAAACATTTAAAGACGTTGTAGGACAAGAACATATAATTAGAACTTTAAAAAACCAGATCCAAAATAATAATGTAGGACATGCATATTTATTTTGTGGAACTAGAGGTACAGGGAAAACCTCAACTGCAAAGATTTTTGCAAGAGCTTTAAATTGCCAAAACTCTGTAGATGAAGAGCCTTGTAATGAATGTGAGGTTTGTAAAGATATATTAAGTGATAACATTATGGATGTTATAGAAATAGATGCAGCATCAAACAATAGTGTTGATGACATAAGGGAAATTAGAGAAAATGTAAAATATACTCCAGCAAAATGTAAATATAAGGTTTATATAATAGATGAGGTGCATATGCTATCTCAAGGTGCATTTAATGCACTTTTAAAAACACTTGAAGAGCCACCTTCATATGTAATATTTATATTAGCAACAACAGAACCTCATAAAATACCTGCTACAATTTTATCTAGATGTCAAAGATTTGATTTTAAAAGAGTTACAGTTAAAGATATGTCTACTAGAATGAAGGAAATATGCGATGATGTAAATGTAGTTGTAGATGACAGGGCTTTAAATTTAATAGCAAGAAACTCTCAAGGTGCACTTAGAGATGCACTTAGTATATTAGATCAATGTATGTCATTTAGTGAAAATGATATAGAATACAAAGATGTTGTGGATTTATTGGGAACAGTAAATATAGAGCAACTATTTGAAATGGCAGAGTACGTTATAAAAGAGGATACAAAGAAATGTTTAGAGATATTGAATGAGTTTGTAGTATGGGGTAAAGATATAAAGAACTTGATAGATGATTTAATAGATCATTTTAGAAACTTAATGGTGTGCAAGGTATCTAGTGATTTAGATGAAATAATTTCTTTACCAGAAGAAATAGTTGAACAGTTAAAAGCACAGGCAAGCACAATAGAGGTAAATGATATTATTAGAATTCTTAATATACTATCAACAACTCAGGATGCGATTAAGGTATCTTCAAATCCTAGAGTATTGGCAGAGGTTAGTATAATGAAATTATCTCAACCAATGTTTGATGAAAGCAAAGAATCTCTTTTAAAAAGAATATCTAATTTAGAAGAGGTTATAAAAAGTGGAAAGATAAATATAAATAATAATATTGAGATAGAAAGTAAAAAAGAAACTAAAGAGACTTCGGAAAAAAATGAAGTTGAAGCTGAGGAAGAAGTTTTTTACGAAGAAGTTAAAAGTGAAGATGTTGAGTTAATAGAGAAATCTTGGGAAAATATACTTACTCATATAAAGAAAGATAAAAATATGCCTGTATATGCTATTTTAAGAGAGGCAAAAGAATTTAATGTAAGTGCAAATAACTTATATATAGTATTTGATGATAACTTTGCATTTGCAAAAAACAAATTAAGTGATGAAAAAACTAGAAATTATATAGAGAGTGTAATAAGAGAAATACTGAATAGAAGTTTCGGTATAAAAATAATCTTAAAGTCAGAGTCAAAAAATATAAAACTAGAAATAGAAAAAGAACAAAAGGATAAAGGCGAAGAAATATTAAAATCTGTTTTTCCTAAAGAAATAATAGACATTAAGCAAAGTATAAATGAAAATGAAATTAAATAATAAATATGAATATGATATAATAATAGCATATTAAATAAAAAGGATAATTAAGGAGGAATTTATATATGGCTAAAAAAGGATTCCCAGGAATGATGCCTGGAAATATGAATCAATTATTAAAACAAGCTCAAAAAATGCAAACTGATATGCAAAAGATGCAAGAAGACTTAGAAACAAAAGAAATCGAAACTTCTGTTGGAGGAGGAGCTGTTACAGTTAAAGTTAACGGTAAGAAAGAAGTTGTTGATATTCAAATAAAACCTGAAGTTGTAGATCCAGATGATATAGAAATGCTTCAAGACTTAGTATTAAGTGCTGTTAATGAAGCATTAAGAAGTGTTGATGATATGCAATCTTCACAAATGAATAAATTAACTGGAGGAATGAATATTCCTGGGTTATTCTAGTAGGTGATTAGATGCAAACTTATTCAGGGCCTATTTCAAGGCTAATAGAAGAATTTTCTAAGCTTCCTGGAGTTGGAAGAAAAACTGCACAGAGACTAGCTTTTCACGTTATTAATATGAATATTAATGATGTAGAAGCTTTATCTAAGGCTATAGTAGAAGCTAAGAAGGAAATAAAATACTGTTCTATTTGTTATAATATAACAGATAAAGACCCATGTAGCATGTGTTCTAATAAAAATAGGGACAGTGGCACTATATGTGTAGTTGAAGATCCTAGAGATGTAGCAGCTATGGAAAAAACAAAAGAATTCCATGGTCAATACCATGTATTAAATGGAGTAATTTCTCCTATGGATGGTATAGGTCCAGATATGATAAGAGTTAAAGAACTTATACAAAGATTAGGAAATCAAGAAGTAAGAGAAGTTATAATGGCAACAAATCCAACTATAGAAGGTGAAGCTACAGCTATGTATATAGCAAGGCTTTTAAAACCTATGGGAATAAAGGTTACTAGAATTGCTCATGGATTACCAGTAGGTGGAGATTTAGAGTATGCCGATGAAGTTACAATAACTAAAGCTCTAGAAGGAAGAAGAGAAATATAAAAATCGAGACTTTGTTCTCGATTTTTTTATTTTCACATTAAATTTAATGTCGTTTTTTACAAGATTTTGGTTTGTAAAATTTATGTTTAAAATATTGAAGTTTCAATGATGGTGTTGTATAATTTTATTAAAAATTTTAATAGGGGTGCAAAATGAAATCAGCTATGAATTTTGAAGAATACAATGCTATGAAAGAAAAAAGAAATAAGAAACTAAAATCATCGAAAGATAAATTAAAATATACAGAAGATGATGATATGAGTGTTCTTATAAAAAAGAAAAGTAAAAAAGCCTTTAAATCAAAAGAAACTAGTTTTAAGAATAATTATAAAAATTATCAATATGACTATGAAGAAGATTTTTATGAACCTAGGTACTAGGTTTTTATAGAATAGATAAAAAAACTGTAGATATTACATCTACAGTTTTTATTATATTATGATAATTCGCCCTCTATAAGATTAGCTATGTTTTGAGAGGAATTAAATTTTCTAATTGATTTAATATTTTTTTTAAGAAGTTCAAGTCTAGAAGGATCATCTATTATTACTTTTAATAGTACTGATAAAGTATATTTTTTAGTTGTCCTAAGTGCAGAACCACAATTACATAAGAAATCTAAATTTTCCTCTTCTTGACCAGGTATATAGTATGGAACTATCATAGGAACATCTTTCAATAGCGCCTCTGTTGTTGTAAGTCCACCTGGCTTTGTAACAAGTATATCTATAGAAGCTAAAATATCATTCATTTTATCTGTAAATCCTAAAATATGTACTGTTTTACTAGTTATATGATTTTCTAGTTTTTTTGAAAGTTTTTCTTTCAGAGATTCGTTTCTACCTGTTATAACTAAAATTTGGAAATCTCTATCTATATCGAGCATTTCTTCGAATGTTTCTTTCATATTCCCAGCCCCAAAACTGCCTCCCATAAGAAGAACTGTTAATTTTTCAGGATCAAAACCTAATTCAGATAAAACTGTTTCTCTATTTCTATGTTGTAAGAATGATTTTTCAACTGGAATTCCAAGAGGCTTAACTTTATCTCCATCAACACCTTCTGAGATAAGAAGCTCTTTAACATATTCATGCCCTACAACATAGTAATCTAACTCATGCTGTATCCATGTAGAATGAGTTGTATAATCAGTTAATACTGAAATAAGTGTAGGGAAATTTTCATTGTTAAAATGATTATTAAAATTATCGTTAAAGCTAGTGTGAAATACGGGATTGCTATTAGTGCTACATTGTTTCTTTAAAGTACTAAGTGCTATCATAGGAAAAGGATGAGTTCCTATGATTAGATCTGGTTGCTCATCTAAAAGTAATCTTCTAAAACGTTTAGCCATAAAAGTTGTTATCATATTTCCTTTAAACTCATTTTTAGAAACAAGTCCAGTTTCAGAAAATCTATAAACTTTACCATATGCATTAGGTGTATAAATAGCAGATTTTTCATATCCTCTAGATATAATCTTATCCATAGTAGTATTTACAAGTTTTAAACTATCTATGATTTTACATTCTATGTTTTCTCCGTCAAGTGTCTTTTTTATTAGTTCTTCTTCAATAGCTCTAGCTGCTCTATTATGGCCACCACCTGTAGATGCGGACATAATTAATACTTTCTTGCTCATATTAGAACCCTCCTAAAATTAGCTTTATAAATATTTTGTATTTATATAAACTTACGAATAATATTAATTATTTGAAACACAGTATTGACATATTACACTTAATATTTAATACTAATCTAATATATGTAAAACAAAAATACAAGAGTGGTATTTTAAAAAAGAAAGTAGGAGAAGTGAAAAAAGTATGAAAAAAATAGAAATTTTTAGTAGTGATAAATGTAAACAATGTATTGAATTAAAAAAGTATCTAAAAGAAAAAAACATAAATTATACTGAATATAATATATCTGGGAATGACGAAAATAGAAAAACTCTTATAAACCTTGGATATATGTCTGTGCCAGTTTTACTTATAGATGGAAATCATGTTTTAGGTTTTGATAAGAGTAGAATAGATAGTTTATTAGAATTATAAAAACATATATAAATATAAAAAAATATGTAATATATGAATAAAAAACATCAGTAATTGGAAAGCTTAACAAAGAAAGTTTTAATTTCTAAATAAAAAATAAAATTAAATTTAAAAAAAGTGTTGACGATGTTAAATTAAGATGGTATAGTATTACTTGTCCTTAAGAAAAGGGCAAAACAAAAATGAACTTTGAAAATTAAACAGTAGGTTAATTATAAAAATTCTTTTTTAAAGAATTAAACACAAACAACCAAGCCAGATATTCAGATAATGATTAGCTGAGCGATGGACAACTTTTTAAATTATATTTGAGAGTTTGATCCTGGCTCAGGATGAACGCTGGCGGCGTGCCTAACACATGCAAGTCGAGCGATCTCTTCGGAGAGAGCGGCGGACGGGTGAGTAACGCGTGGGTAACCTGCCCTGTACACACGGATAACATACCGAAAGGTATACTAATACGGGATAACATATGAAAGTCGCATGGCTTTTGTATCAAAGCTCCGGCGGTACAGGATGGACCCGCGTCTGATTAGCTAGTTGGTAAGGTAATGGCTTACCAAGGCAACGATCAGTAGCCGACCTGAGAGGGTGATCGGCCACACTGGAACTGAGACACGGTCCAGACTCCTACGGGAGGCAGCAGTGGGGAATATTGCACAATGGGCGAAAGCCTGATGCAGCAACGCCGCGTGAGCGATGAAGGCCTTCGGGTCGTAAAGCTCTGTCCTCAAGGAAGATAATGACGGTACTTGAGGAGGAAGCCCCGGCTAACTACGTGCCAGCAGCCGCGGTAATACGTAGGGGGCTAGCGTTATCCGGAATTACTGGGCGTAAAGGGTGCGTAGGTGGTTTTTTAAGTCAGAAGTGAAAGGCTACGGCTCAACCGTAGTAAGCTTTTGAAACTAGAGAACTTGAGTGCAGGAGAGGAGAGTAGAATTCCTAGTGTAGCGGTGAAATGCGTAGATATTAGGAGGAATACCAGTAGCGAAGGCGGCTCTCTGGACTGTAACTGACACTGAGGCACGAAAGCGTGGGGAGCAAACAGGATTAGATACCCTGGTAGTCCACGCCGTAAACGATGAGTACTAGGTGTCGGGGGTTACCCCCCTCGGTGCCGCAGCTAACGCATTAAGTACTCCGCCTGGGAAGTACGCTCGCAAGAGTGAAACTCAAAGGAATTGACGGGGACCCGCACAAGTAGCGGAGCATGTGGTTTAATTCGAAGCAACGCGAAGAACCTTACCTAAGCTTGACATCCCACTGACCTCTCCCTAATCGGAGATTTCCCTTCGGGGACAGTGGTGACAGGTGGTGCATGGTTGTCGTCAGCTCGTGTCGTGAGATGTTGGGTTAAGTCCCGCAACGAGCGCAACCCTTGCCTTTAGTTGCCAGCATTAAGTTGGGCACTCTAGAGGGACTGCCGAGGATAACTCGGAGGAAGGTGGGGATGACGTCAAATCATCATGCCCCTTATGCTTAGGGCTACACACGTGCTACAATGGGTGGTACAGAGGGTTGCCAAGCCGCGAGGTGGAGCTAATCCCTTAAAGCCATTCTCAGTTCGGATTGTAGGCTGAAACTCGCCTACATGAAGCTGGAGTTACTAGTAATCGCAGATCAGAATGCTGCGGTGAATGCGTTCCCGGGTCTTGTACACACCGCCCGTCACACCATGGAAGTTGGGGGCGCCCGAAGCCGGTTAGCTAACCTTTTAGGAAGCGGCCGTCGAAGGTGAAACCAATGACTGGGGTGAAGTCGTAACAAGGTAGCCGTATCGGAAGGTGCGGCTGGATCACCTCCTTTCTAAGGAGTAATTGCCTACTGTTTAATTTTGAGAGCTTATTGTTCTCAAACATTAGTACTTTGAAAACTGCATAACATTTAGTGATGATTAAATAAACCAATTATAAGAGAAGAAAACTCTTCAAAAAATAACACTTTTAATAACTGGTCAAGTTATTAAGGGCGCAGGGCGGATGCCTTGGCACTAAGAGCCGATGAAGGACGCGATAAGCTGCGATAAGCTTCGGGGAGTTGCACGTAAACTTTGATCCGAAGATTTCCGAATGAGGAAACTCACTTAGAGTAATGTCTAAGTATCATTAAGTGAATACATAGCTTAGTGAGGGGAACCCGGGGAACTGAAACATCTAAGTACCCGGAGGAAAAGAAAGAAATTCGATTCCGTAAGTAGCGGCGAGCGAACGCGGAATAGCCCAAACCAGTGAAGTTTTCTTCGCTGGGGTTGCGGACACATCATCAACAAAGAGGTATCGTAAACGAAGAGAGTTGGAAAGCTCCGCTATAAAGTGTAATAGCCACGTAGTTGAAACGAGAAGACTTTAGATGTGATCCAGAGTACCACGGGACACGTGAAACCCTGTGGGAAGCAGGAGGGACCATCCTCCAAGGCTAAATACTACTTAGTGACCGATAGCGCATAGTACCGTGAGGGAAAGGTGAAAAGAACCCCGGGAGGGGAGTGAA
Source organism: Paraclostridium bifermentans (assembly GCF_019916025.1). NCBI lineage: Bacteria > Bacillati > Bacillota > Clostridia > Peptostreptococcales > Peptostreptococcaceae > Paraclostridium > Paraclostridium bifermentans. The sequence continues at coordinate 27,209 of NZ_CP079737.1, forward strand.
ATAGAACCTGAAACCCTGCGCTTACAAGCTGTGGAAGCACTTTATATGTGTGACCGCGTACTTTTTGTAGAACGGGCCAACGAGTTACGATAGTAAGCTAGGTTAAGTACTTAAGGTATGGAGCCGTAGTGAAAGCGAGTCTTAAATGGGCGTTAAGTTTGCTGTCGTAGACCCGAAACCGAGCGACCTATCCATGAGCAGGATGAAGCGAAAGTAAAATTTCGTGGAGGTCCGAACCCACGAGCGTTGAAAAGCTCGGGGATGACTTGTGGATAGCGGTGAAATTCCAATCGAGCTCGGAGATAGCTGGTTCTCCCCGAAATAGCTTTAGGGCTAGCCTCAAGGTTGAGAAATACGGAGGTAGAGCACTGAATATCCTAGGGGGCATTGCGCTTACCGAAGATTATCAAACTCCGAATGCCGTTATTTTATACTTGGGAGTCAGACTGTGGGTAATAAGATTCATAGTCGAGAGGGCAACAGCCCAGATCGTCAGCTAAGGTCCCTAAATGTAAGTTAAGTGGTAAAGGATGTGGGATTGCATAGACAACCAGGATGTTGGCTTAGAAGCAGCCACTCATTTAAAGAGTGCGTAATAGCTCACTGGTCGAGTGATCCTGCGCCGAAGATTACCGGGGCTAAAACTTACTACCGAAGCTACGATATCATTTATGATAGGTAGGGGAGCTTCCTATGCAGGCTGAAGCATGACCGTAAGGACGTGTGGACAGTATAGGAGTGAGAATGTTGGCATGAGTAGCGAGACGTGGGTGAGAATCCCACGGGCCGTAAACCCAAGGTTTCCAGGGGAAGGTTCGTCCGCCCTGGGTTAGTCGGGACCTAAGCCGAGGCCGAAAGGCGTAGGTGATGGACAACAGGTTGAGATTCCTGTACCACCGATAATCGTTTGAGAGATGGAATGACACAGTAGGATAAGCTAACCACACTGTTGGTTATGTGTGGCTAAGTACTGAGGCAGTCAAGGCAGGCAAATCCGCCATGATAATGCTGGGGTACGATGGGGAGCGAAATTAAGTAGCGAAGTAGCTGATTTCACACTGTCGAGAAAAGTTTCTATCGAGATTAAAGGTGCCCGTACCGCAAACCGACACAGGTGGGTGAGGAGAGTATCCTAAGGCCAGCGAGAGAACTGTTGTTAAGGAACTCGGCAAAATGACCCCGTAACTTAGGGAGAAGGGGTGCCACGTTAGGGTTAACGCCCGAGGTGGCCGCAGAGAATAGGCCCAAGCGACTGTTTACCAAAAACACAGGTTTCTGCTAAGTCGCAAGACGATGTATAGGAGCTGACGCCTGCCCGGTGCTGGAAGGTTAAGGGGATCTGTTAGGATTTATCCGAAGCAGTGAACTTAAGCCCCAGTAAACGGCGGCCGTAACTATAACGGTCCTAAGGTAGCGAAATTCCTTGTCGGGTAAGTTCCGACCCGCACGAAAGGCGTAACGATTTGGGCACTGTCTCAACAACAGACTCGGTGAAATTGTAATCCCGGTGAAGATGCCGGGTACCTGCGACAGGACGGAAAGACCCCATGGAGCTTTACTGTAGCTTGACATTGAATTTTGGTGCTACATGTACAGGATAGGTGGGAGGCTATGAAATCGGGACGCCAGTCTCGGTGGAGCTATCCTTGGGATACCACCCTTGTAGTACTGAGATTCTAACCAGATACCTTGAATCAGGTATTGGGACACTGTCAGGTGGGCAGTTTGACTGGGGCGGTCGCCTCCCAAAGAGTAACGGAGGCGCTCAAAGGTTCTCTCAGCACGGTCGGAAATCGTGCGTAGAGTGTAAAGGCAGAAGAGAGCTTGATTGCAAGACATACAGGTCGAGCAAGGACGAAAGTCGGACTTAGTGATCCGGTGGTTCCGCATGGAAGGGCCATCGCTCAACGGATAAAAGCTACCCTGGGGATAACAGGCTTATCTCCCCCAAGAGTCCACATCGACGGGGAGGTTTGGCACCTCGATGTCGGCTCATCACATCCTGGGGCTGTAGTAGGTCCCAAGGGTTGGGCTGTTCGCCCATTAAAGTGGTACGCGAGCTGGGTTCAGAACGTCGTGAGACAGTTCGGTCCCTATCCGTCGCAGGCGTAGGAAATTTGAGGAGACCTGTCCTTAGTACGAGAGGACCGGGATGGACGTACCTCTGGTGTACCAGTTGTTCTGCCAAGGGCATGGCTGGGTAGCTATGTACGGAATGGATAAGCGCTGAAAGCATCTAAGCGCGAAGCCAACTTCAAGATAAGATTTCCCACCGTAAGGGTAAGATCCCAGGAAGACTACCTGGTTGATAGGTCGGAGGTGTAAGTGCAGCAATGTATGTAGCTTACCGATACTAATAGATCGAGGACTTGACCAAGATTATTTAATCTTACAAATGTTATTCAGTTTTTAGAGTATTAACTCTAAGATAATATTTAACAAAATATTATAAAAAATATTGACATTTTTATTAAAAAATGTTAATATAATACTTGTCCAAAAGACAAGAACATAATCTAGTTACTATAGCAAAGAGGATACACCTGTTCCCATTCCGAACACAGAAGTTAAGCTCTTTAGCGCCGATGGTACTTGGTGGGAAGCTGCCTGGGAGAGTAGGACGTAGCTAGGTGATGTGCCGAAGTGGCGGAACTGGCAGACGCACAGGACTTAAAATCCTGCGGGACTTACCTCTCGTACCGGTTCGATTCCGGTCTTCGGCACCATTTTAATAAAACATCGCGGGGTGGAGCAGTTGGCAGCTCGTCGGGCTCATAACCCGAAGGTCGCAAGTTCGAGTCTTGCCTCCGCAACCATTAAAATTATGTAAGGCCCATTGGTCAAGCGGTCAAGACACCGCCCTTTCACGGCGGTAACAGGGGTTCGATTCCCCTATGGGTCACCAATTAAATACGCGGGTGTAGCTCAATGGTAGAGTTCCGGCCTTCCAAGCCGGCTGTGAGGGTTCGATCCCCTTCACCCGCTCCAGAATAAACACATGGGACTATAGCTCAGCTGGGAGAGCACCTGCCTTACAAGCAGGGGGTCACAGGTTCGAGCCCTGTTAGTCCCACCAATTGCGGCCTGGTAGTTCAGCTGGTTAGAATGCCAGCCTGTCACGCTGGAGGTCGAGGGTTCGAGTCCCTTCCAGGTCGCCAAAATAATCAAATATGTGGGAATATGGCTCAGTTGGTAGAGCAATTGACTGTTAATCAATGGGTCACAGGTTCGAGTCCTGTTATTCCCGCCAATATGCTAGTGTGGCTCAACGGTAGAGCAGCTGACTTGTAATCAGCAGGTTGTAGGTTCGATTCCTATCACTAGCTCCACGTGGAGGATTTCCCGAGCGGCCAAAGGGGGCAGACTGTAAATCTGTTATCGACGATTTCGGTGGTTCGAATCCACCATCCTCCACCAACTTAATAATTTGCGCGGATGTGGCGGAATTGGCAGACGCACCAGACTTAGGATCTGGCGCCTATGGCGTGGGGGTTCGACTCCCTTCATCCGCACCAAATTTAAATAATGTGGGTGCATAGCTCAGCTGGATAGAGCAACGCCCTTCTAAGGCGTGTGTCCGGGGTTCGAATCCCTGTGCGCTCACCACATTCATAGGGGATTCGCCAAGTCGGTAAGGCATAGCACTTTGACTGCTACATGCGTAGGTTCGAGTCCTGCATCCCCTGCCAAGTAAATAAATGATCCATTAGCTCAGTCGGTAGAGCACCTGACTTTTAATCAGGGTGTCCCGCGTTCGAGTCGCGGATGGATCACCAATGGAGAGGTGTCCGAGTGGTTTAAGGAGCTGGTCTTGAAAACCAGTGACTCCGAAAGGGGCCGTGGGTTCGAATCCCACCCTCTCCGCCAAATGCCCAGATAGCTCAGTCGGTAGAGCAGGGGACTGAAAATCCCCGTGTCGGTGGTTCGATTCCGCCTCTGGGCACCAAATATGTGGCGGTATAGCTTAGTTGGCTAGAGCGTTCGGTTCATACCCGAAAGGTCACAGGTTCGACTCCTGTTACCGCTACCAATATAAAAACAAATGTGGACCTTTAGCTCAGTTGGTTAGAGCGCCCGGCTCATAACCGGTAGGTCCGGGGTTCGAGTCCCTGAAGGTCCACCATTTTTTGTTTAAAATATTATTTGAAATAGATATCGAGGTGTAGCGCAGTTTGGTAGCGCACATGGTTTGGGACCATGGGGCCGGGGGTTCGAGTCCCTTCACCTCGACCAATATATGGTGGGTATAGCTCAGTTGGTTAGAGCGCCAGATTGTGGCTCTGGAGGTCGTGAGTTCGACTCTCATTATCCACCCCAGTAAGGCGACATAGCCAAGTGGTAAGGCAGTGGACTGCAACTCCTTGATCCCCAGTTCGAATCTGGGTGTCGCCTCCATAAAAAAATTGAATGCCGAAGTGGCGGAACTGGCAGACGCACAGGACTTAAAATCCTGCGGGACTTACCTCTCGTACCGGTTCGATTCCGGTCTTCGGCACCATTTTAACAAAAACATCGCGGGGTGGAGCAGTTGGCAGCTCGTCGGGCTCATAACCCGAAGGTCGCAAGTTCGAGTCTTGCCTCCGCAACCATTAAAATTATATACGGCCCATTGGTCAAGCGGTCAAGACACCGCCCTTTCACGGCGGTAACAGGGGTTCGATTCCCCTATGGGTCACCAATTAAATATGCGGGTGTAGCTCAATGGTAGAGTTCCGGCCTTCCAAGCCGGCTGTGAGGGTTCGATCCCCTTCACCCGCTCCAGAATAAACACATGGGACTATAGCTCAGCTGGGAGAGCACCTGCCTTACAAGCAGGGGGTCACAGGTTCGAGCCCTGTTAGTCCCACCAATTGCGGCCTGGTAGTTCAGCTGGTTAGAATGCCAGCCTGTCACGCTGGAGGTCGAGGGTTCGAGTCCCTTCCAGGTCGCCAAAATAATTAAATACGCGGGAATATGGCTCAGTTGGTAGAGCAATTGACTGTTAATCAATGGGTCACAGGTTCGAGTCCTGTTATTCCCGCCAACTTAATTAAAAATGAATAAACTAATAATGTGGGAATATGGCTCAGTTGGTAGAGCAATTGACTGTTAATCAATGGGTCACAGGTTCGAGTCCTGTTATTCCCGCCAATATGCTAGTGTGGCTCAACGGTAGAGCAGCTGACTTGTAATCAGCAGGTTGTAGGTTCGATTCCTATCACTAGCTCCAACGTGGAGGATTTCCCGAGCGGCCAAAGGGGGCAGACTGTAAATCTGTTATCGACGATTTCGGTGGTTCGAATCCACCATCCTCCACCAACTTAATAATTTGCGCGGATGTGGCGGAATTGGCAGACGCACCAGACTTAGGATCTGGCGCCTATGGCGTGGGGGTTCGACTCCCTTCATCCGCACCAATTGTACTATGCGGGAATAGTTCAGTGGTAGAGCGCAACCTTGCCAAGGTTGAAGTCGCGAGTTCGAATCTCGTTTCCCGCTCCAAATAAAATAATGTGGGTGCATAGCTCAGCTGGATAGAGCAACGCCCTTCTAAGGCGTGTGTCCGGGGTTCGAATCCCTGTGCGCTCACCACATTCATAGGGGATTCGCCAAGTCGGTAAGGCATAGCACTTTGACTGCTACATGCGTAGGTTCGAGTCCTGCATCCCCTGCCAAGTAAATAAATGATCCATTAGCTCAGTCGGTAGAGCACCTGACTTTTAATCAGGGTGTCCCGCGTTCGAGTCGCGGATGGATCACCAATGGAGAGGTGTCCGAGTGGTTTAAGGAGCTGGTCTTGAAAACCAGTGACTCCGAAAGGGGCCGTGGGTTCGAATCCCACCCTCTCCGCCAAATGCCCAGATAGCTCAGTCGGTAGAGCAGGGGACTGAAAATCCCCGTGTCGGTGGTTCGATTCCGCCTCTGGGCACCAAAATATGTGGCGGTATAGCTTAGTTGGCTAGAGCGTTCGGTTCATACCCGAAAGGTCACAGGTTCGACTCCTGTTACCGCTACCAATACAAAGTGGACCTTTAGCTCAGTTGGTTAGAGCGCCCGGCTCATAACCGGTAGGTCCGGGGTTCGAGTCCCTGAAGGTCCACCACTTTTATCATTTTAAGAATTACTTCGAGGTGTAGCGCAGTTTGGTAGCGCACATGGTTTGGGACCATGGGGCCGGGGGTTCGAGTCCCTTCACCTCGACCAATTATGGTGGGTATAGCTCAGTTGGTTAGAGCGCCAGATTGTGGCTCTGGAGGTCGTGAGTTCGACTCTCATTATCCACCCCATAAAAGTTGATCCATTAGCTCAGTCGGTAGAGCACCTGACTTTTAATCAGGGTGTCCCGCGTTCGAGTCGCGGATGGATCACCATTTTTTTATATATTGAAAAATGGCGACATAGCCAAGTGGTAAGGCAGTGGACTGCAACTCCTTGATCCCCAGTTCGAATCTGGGTGTCGCCTCCAATATAATAATGCGCCTATAGCTCAACTGGATAGAGTGTCTGACTACGAATCAGAAGGTTAGGGGTTCGAGTCCCTTTGGGCGCACCATAAATAAATATCCGGGATTATAGCTCAGCTGGGAGAGCACCTGCCTTACAAGCAGGGGGTCACAGGTTCGAGCCCTGTTAATCCCACCAGTGTAAAACATCTAATTTGAATAAATTAGATGTTTTTTTATTGTTAATTTTAGCAAAGCTTTATCTATTGTCAAAATAAGATTAAAGATGTAATATATACATTAAAAAGACATAGATAGGTATATCTAAAGTTATTTTTGGCAAGATTCTAGGTAGATAATAAATTTGTTGGAGGAATTTTTATGCCTAGAAAAAAAACTTTGAAATATGATATAGAGAATAAAAAAATTATAAAAGAAATAAAGGCAGCACAATTAGAAATTAAACATGCTGAGAATTTTTTTCAATTTGTAAGTGACCCGGAGTTGGTTGATGTGGCTATATATGATTTAGAAGCTAAAAAATCAAAATACTCATATTTAATAAGGGTTGCAAAAGAAAAAGGAATTAAAAATTCTTTGGAAGAGTGTTTAATTGAATCGTTGGCTAAATAATTAACACAGGATGAGGAGAATTATATATGTACATATTATTCGGTAATGAAATTGTAGATAGTGAAGAAATTAAATCATTAATAGAGAATGAAAGTCCATTTAGAGTTGATAAAGATTTAAGCAAAGGATCTAAACGAGAAGATACTATTGCATTCCAAATTAGTGTAGATATTGAAGAGTTAAATGAGATAATAAAAGAAGAATATGAATTAAGTGAAATGGAAACAGAAGATTTATTTGATGAATATATGACTTTAGCAGATGAAATTGGTGTAGATTTAGAAGAATTAATGCCAGAAGGAGCTATTCTTAATGTTAGATCATATAAGTGGGATAATTCAGAAGATAGAATAAAAGCTGTTGTGGCAATAACTCATGAAGAAGTTGGAGAAATGAAACTAAGAGATATAACTAAAAGATTATTAAGTCAAGTTGATTAATTTATAAATTTAATAATTAAAGTGGTCTATGATTTTAAATGACTGCTTTAATTATATTATTATGTTATTTTTATTTAAAATAAGTAATCTTAATAATACTTTATTATGTGTAAATTTCAACATAAAACTCAAAAATAATAAAAAAATAAAATTAAATTTTAAAAAAGTGTTGACGATGTTAAATTAAGATGGTATAGTATTACTTGTCCTTAAGAAAAGGGCAAAACAAAAATGAACTTTGAAAATTAAACAGTAGGTTAATTATAAAAATTCTTTTTTAAAGAATTAAACACAAACAACCAAGCCAGATATTCAGATAATGATTAGCTGAGCGATGGACAACTTTTTAAATTATATTTGAGAGTTTGATCCTGGCTCAGGATGAACGCTGGCGGCGTGCCTAACACATGCAAGTCGAGCGATCTCTTCGGAGAGAGCGGCGGACGGGTGAGTAACGCGTGGGTAACCTGCCCTGTACACACGGATAACATACCGAAAGGTATACTAATACGGGATAACATATGAAAGTCGCATGGCTTTTGTATCAAAGCTCCGGCGGTACAGGATGGACCCGCGTCTGATTAGCTAGTTGGTAAGGTAATGGCTTACCAAGGCAACGATCAGTAGCCGACCTGAGAGGGTGATCGGCCACACTGGAACTGAGACACGGTCCAGACTCCTACGGGAGGCAGCAGTGGGGAATATTGCACAATGGGCGAAAGCCTGATGCAGCAACGCCGCGTGAGCGATGAAGGCCTTCGGGTCGTAAAGCTCTGTCCTCAAGGAAGATAATGACGGTACTTGAGGAGGAAGCCCCGGCTAACTACGTGCCAGCAGCCGCGGTAATACGTAGGGGGCTAGCGTTATCCGGAATTACTGGGCGTAAAGGGTGCGTAGGTGGTTTTTTAAGTCAGAAGTGAAAGGCTACGGCTCAACCGTAGTAAGCTTTTGAAACTAGAGAACTTGAGTGCAGGAGAGGAGAGTAGAATTCCTAGTGTAGCGGTGAAATGCGTAGATATTAGGAGGAATACCAGTAGCGAAGGCGGCTCTCTGGACTGTAACTGACACTGAGGCACGAAAGCGTGGGGAGCAAACAGGATTAGATACCCTGGTAGTCCACGCCGTAAACGATGAGTACTAGGTGTCGGGGGTTACCCCCCTCGGTGCCGCAGCTAACGCATTAAGTACTCCGCCTGGGAAGTACGCTCGCAAGAGTGAAACTCAAAGGAATTGACGGGGACCCGCACAAGTAGCGGAGCATGTGGTTTAATTCGAAGCAACGCGAAGAACCTTACCTAAGCTTGACATCCCACTGACCTCTCCCTAATCGGAGATTTCCCTTCGGGGACAGTGGTGACAGGTGGTGCATGGTTGTCGTCAGCTCGTGTCGTGAGATGTTGGGTTAAGTCCCGCAACGAGCGCAACCCTTGCCTTTAGTTGCCAGCATTAAGTTGGGCACTCTAGAGGGACTGCCGAGGATAACTCGGAGGAAGGTGGGGATGACGTCAAATCATCATGCCCCTTATGCTTAGGGCTACACACGTGCTACAATGGGTGGTACAGAGGGTTGCCAAGCCGCGAGGTGGAGCTAATCCCTTAAAGCCATTCTCAGTTCGGATTGTAGGCTGAAACTCGCCTACATGAAGCTGGAGTTACTAGTAATCGCAGATCAGAATGCTGCGGTGAATGCGTTCCCGGGTCTTGTACACACCGCCCGTCACACCATGGAAGTTGGGGGCGCCCGAAGCCGGTTAGCTAACCTTTTAGGAAGCGGCCGTCGAAGGTGAAACCAATGACTGGGGTGAAGTCGTAACAAGGTAGCCGTATCGGAAGGTGCGGCTGGATCACCTCCTTTCTAAGGAGTAATTGCCTACTGTTTAATTTTGAGAGCTTATTGTTCTCAAACATTAGTACTTTGAAAACTGCATAACATTTAGTGATGATTAAATAAACCAATTATAAGAGAAGAAAACTCTTCAAAAAATAACACTTTTAATAACTGGTCAAGTTATTAAGGGCGCAGGGCGGATGCCTTGGCACTAAGAGCCGATGAAGGACGCGATAAGCTGCGATAAGCTTCGGGGAGTTGCACGTAAACTTTGATCCGAAGATTTCCGAATGAGGAAACTCACTTAGAGTAATGTCTAAGTATCATTAAGTGAATACATAGCTTAGTGAGGGGAACCCGGGGAACTGAAACATCTAAGTACCCGGAGGAAAAGAAAGAAATTCGATTCCGTAAGTAGCGGCGAGCGAACGCGGAATAGCCCAAACCAGTGAAGTTTTCTTCGCTGGGGTTGCGGACACATCATCAACAAAGAGGTATCGTAAACGAAGAGAGTTGGAAAGCTCCGCTATAAAGTGTAATAGCCACGTAGTTGAAACGAGAAGACTTTAGATGTGATCCAGAGTACCACGGGACACGTGAAACCCTGTGGGAAGCAGGAGGGACCATCCTCCAAGGCTAAATACTACTTAGTGACCGATAGCGCATAGTACCGTGAGGGAAAGGTGAAAAGAACCCCGGGAGGGGAGTGAAATAGAACCTGAAACCCTGCGCTTACAAGCTGTGGAAGCACTTTATATGTGTGACCGCGTACTTTTTGTAGAACGGGCCAACGAGTTACGATAGTAAGCTAGGTTAAGTACTTAAGGTATGGAGCCGTAGTGAAAGCGAGTCTTAAATGGGCGTTAAGTTTGCTGTCGTAGACCCGAAACCGAGCGACCTATCCATGAGCAGGATGAAGCGAAAGTAAAATTTCGTGGAGGTCCGAACCCACGAGCGTTGAAAAGCTCGGGGATGACTTGTGGATAGCGGTGAAATTCCAATCGAGCTCGGAGATAGCTGGTTCTCCCCGAAATAGCTTTAGGGCTAGCCTCAAGGTTGAGAAATACGGAGGTAGAGCACTGAATATCCTAGGGGGCATTGCGCTTACCGAAGATTATCAAACTCCGAATGCCGTTATTTTATACTTGGGAGTCAGACTGTGGGTAATAAGATTCATAGTCGAGAGGGCAACAGCCCAGATCGTCAGCTAAGGTCCCTAAATGTAAGTTAAGTGGTAAAGGATGTGGGATTGCATAGACAACCAGGATGTTGGCTTAGAAGCAGCCACTCATTTAAAGAGTGCGTAATAGCTCACTGGTCGAGTGATCCTGCGCCGAAGATTACCGGGGCTAAAACTTACTACCGAAGCTACGATATCATTTATGATAGGTAGGGGAGCTTCCTATGCAGGCTGAAGCATGACCGTAAGGACGTGTGGACAGTATAGGAGTGAGAATGTTGGCATGAGTAGCGAGACGTGGGTGAGAATCCCACGGGCCGTAAACCCAAGGTTTCCAGGGGAAGGTTCGTCCGCCCTGGGTTAGTCGGGACCTAAGCCGAGGCCGAAAGGCGTAGGTGATGGACAACAGGTTGAGATTCCTGTACCACCGATAATCGTTTGAGAGATGGAATGACACAGTAGGATAAGCTAACCACACTGTTGGTTATGTGTGGCTAAGTACTGAGGCAGTCAAGGCAGGCAAATCCGCCATGATAATGCTGGGGTACGATGGGGAGCGAAATTAAGTAGCGAAGTAGCTGATTTCACACTGTCGAGAAAAGTTTCTATCGAGATTAAAGGTGCCCGTACCGCAAACCGACACAGGTGGGTGAGGAGAGTATCCTAAGGCCAGCGAGAGAACTGTTGTTAAGGAACTCGGCAAAATGACCCCGTAACTTAGGGAGAAGGGGTGCCACGTTAGGGTTAACGCCCGAGGTGGCCGCAGAGAATAGGCCCAAGCGACTGTTTACCAAAAACACAGGTTTCTGCTAAGTCGCAAGACGATGTATAGGAGCTGACGCCTGCCCGGTGCTGGAAGGTTAAGGGGATCTGTTAGGATTTATCCGAAGCAGTGAACTTAAGCCCCAGTAAACGGCGGCCGTAACTATAACGGTCCTAAGGTAGCGAAATTCCTTGTCGGGTAAGTTCCGACCCGCACGAAAGGCGTAACGATTTGGGCACTGTCTCAACAACAGACTCGGTGAAATTGTAATCCCGGTGAAGATGCCGGGTACCTGCGACAGGACGGAAAGACCCCATGGAGCTTTACTGTAGCTTGACATTGAATTTTGGTGCTACATGTACAGGATAGGTGGGAGGCTATGAAATCGGGACGCCAGTCTCGGTGGAGCTATCCTTGGGATACCACCCTTGTAGTACTGAGATTCTAACCAGATACCTTGAATCAGGTATTGGGACACTGTCAGGTGGGCAGTTTGACTGGGGCGGTCGCCTCCCAAAGAGTAACGGAGGCGCTCAAAGGTTCTCTCAGCACGGTCGGAAATCGTGCGTAGAGTGTAAAGGCAGAAGAGAGCTTGATTGCAAGACATACAGGTCGAGCAAGGACGAAAGTCGGACTTAGTGATCCGGTGGTTCCGCATGGAAGGGCCATCGCTCAACGGATAAAAGCTACCCTGGGGATAACAGGCTTATCTCCCCCAAGAGTCCACATCGACGGGGAGGTTTGGCACCTCGATGTCGGCTCATCACATCCTGGGGCTGTAGTAGGTCCCAAGGGTTGGGCTGTTCGCCCATTAAAGTGGTACGCGAGCTGGGTTCAGAACGTCGTGAGACAGTTCGGTCCCTATCCGTCGCAGGCGTAGGAAATTTGAGGAGACCTGTCCTTAGTACGAGAGGACCGGGATGGACGTACCTCTGGTGTACCAGTTGTTCTGCCAAGGGCATGGCTGGGTAGCTATGTACGGAATGGATAAGCGCTGAAAGCATCTAAGCGCGAAGCCAACTTCAAGATAAGATTTCCCACCGTAAGGGTAAGATCCCAGGAAGACTACCTGGTTGATAGGTCGGAGGTGTAAGTGCAGCAATGTATGTAGCTTACCGATACTAATAGATCGAGGACTTGACCAAGATTATTTAATCTTACAAATGTTATTCAGTTTTTAGAGTACTAACTCAAAATATATGCGGGTGTAGCTCAATGGTAGAGTTCCGGCCTTCCAAGCCGGCTGTGAGGGTTCGATCCCCTTCACCCGCTCCAAATAAAGATTATGTGGTTATTATAGCAAAGAGGATACACCTGTTCCCATTCCGAACACAGAAGTTAAGCTCTTTAGCGCCGATGGTACTTGGTGGGAAGCTGCCTGGGAGAGTAGGACGTAGCCGCGTAGTCTTTTTTTATTTTTTGGAAATTAAATTTTAGGTATAAGTATAGTTTTTTTAGAATATATAATTTAAAAAATAAAATTAAATATATTGATTAAAAACTTTTTATTCGACGATAATATTAATAAATAAATGTATTTAAAACTAAATTTTATTTGCAATTTTAATATATAAAAAAACCTTAAGAAGTATATTTAGAGTAGTAAAAAATATGGAATTTTGTAAAATTTAGTTTTTATAGGAGGAAAATTTATCCTCTTGTAGAATTAAATATATAAATAATTAATAATCTTATAGGAAGTGGTTTGAATGAGTAAATCTGTTACTAAGGTAGTTAATTTATATGAATATAAGTCAGCGAAAAAAGAAAAGGAAATAGATAGAGAACAATTATTAAAATTAATAAAAAAAATTATGATAACTAAATAAAGGAGCTATGCTCCTTTATTTTTATTGCATTCTAAGTGTACTTATATAATCTTGAAATTGATTAAAATCATCATCATTTGTTAACTCTATCACTTCAGATTTTTCACTATCAAAATTTTTTAAATAAATGGTATGTGTACTACTTTCAGAATTGCAATATATACATCTAAATCCATCCTCATAAAGACCTTTTATATGGTTGAAATCTGGCATAACTAACAACTCCTTGTAAAAGTATTTTTATATAGTTTTCCAATAAAAATGTATTATATTCAGTCTATATAACTTATTTATAATGGAATCGTATTGTTGAAATTATATAAAAAACAAAAAAATAAAATTAAATTTTAAAAAAGTGTTGACGATGTTAAATTAAGATGGTATAGTATTACTTGTCCTTAAGAAAAGGGCAAAACAAAAATGAACTTTGAAAATTAAACAGTAGGTTAATTATAAAAATTCTTTTTTAAAGAATTAAACACAAACAACCAAGCCAGATATTCAGATAATGATTAGCTGAGCGATGGACAACTTTTTAAATTATATTTGAGAGTTTGATCCTGGCTCAGGATGAACGCTGGCGGCGTGCCTAACACATGCAAGTCGAGCGATCTCTTCGGAGAGAGCGGCGGACGGGTGAGTAACGCGTGGGTAACCTGCCCTGTACACACGGATAACATACCGAAAGGTATACTAATACGGGATAACATATGAAAGTCGCATGGCTTTTGTATCAAAGCTCCGGCGGTACAGGATGGACCCGCGTCTGATTAGCTAGTTGGTAAGGTAATGGCTTACCAAGGCAACGATCAGTAGCCGACCTGAGAGGGTGATCGGCCACACTGGAACTGAGACACGGTCCAGACTCCTACGGGAGGCAGCAGTGGGGAATATTGCACAATGGGCGAAAGCCTGATGCAGCAACGCCGCGTGAGCGATGAAGGCCTTCGGGTCGTAAAGCTCTGTCCTCAAGGAAGATAATGACGGTACTTGAGGAGGAAGCCCCGGCTAACTACGTGCCAGCAGCCGCGGTAATACGTAGGGGGCTAGCGTTATCCGGAATTACTGGGCGTAAAGGGTGCGTAGGTGGTTTTTTAAGTCAGAAGTGAAAGGCTACGGCTCAACCGTAGTAAGCTTTTGAAACTAGAGAACTTGAGTGCAGGAGAGGAGAGTAGAATTCCTAGTGTAGCGGTGAAATGCGTAGATATTAGGAGGAATACCAGTAGCGAAGGCGGCTCTCTGGACTGTAACTGACACTGAGGCACGAAAGCGTGGGGAGCAAACAGGATTAGATACCCTGGTAGTCCACGCCGTAAACGATGAGTACTAGGTGTCGGGGGTTACCCCCCTCGGTGCCGCAGCTAACGCATTAAGTACTCCGCCTGGGAAGTACGCTCGCAAGAGTGAAACTCAAAGGAATTGACGGGGACCCGCACAAGTAGCGGAGCATGTGGTTTAATTCGAAGCAACGCGAAGAACCTTACCTAAGCTTGACATCCCACTGACCTCTCCCTAATCGGAGATTTCCCTTCGGGGACAGTGGTGACAGGTGGTGCATGGTTGTCGTCAGCTCGTGTCGTGAGATGTTGGGTTAAGTCCCGCAACGAGCGCAACCCTTGCCTTTAGTTGCCAGCATTAAGTTGGGCACTCTAGAGGGACTGCCGAGGATAACTCGGAGGAAGGTGGGGATGACGTCAAATCATCATGCCCCTTATGCTTAGGGCTACACACGTGCTACAATGGGTGGTACAGAGGGTTGCCAAGCCGCGAGGTGGAGCTAATCCCTTAAAGCCATTCTCAGTTCGGATTGTAGGCTGAAACTCGCCTACATGAAGCTGGAGTTACTAGTAATCGCAGATCAGAATGCTGCGGTGAATGCGTTCCCGGGTCTTGTACACACCGCCCGTCACACCATGGAAGTTGGGGGCGCCCGAAGCCGGTTAGCTAACCTTTTAGGAAGCGGCCGTCGAAGGTGAAACCAATGACTGGGGTGAAGTCGTAACAAGGTAGCCGTATCGGAAGGTGCGGCTGGATCACCTCCTTTCTAAGGAGTAATTGCCTACTGTTTAATTTTGAGAGCTTATTGTTCTCAAAATTAGTACTTAATTGTACTTTAGTACTTTGAAAACTGCATAACATTTAGTGATGATTAAATAAACCAATTATAAGAGAAGAAAACTCTTCAAAAAATAACACTTTTAATAACTGGTCAAGTTATTAAGGGCGCAGGGCGGATGCCTTGGCACTAAGAGCCGATGAAGGACGCGATAAGCTGCGATAAGCTTCGGGGAGTTGCACGTAAACTTTGATCCGAAGATTTCCGAATGAGGAAACTCACTTAGAGTAATGTCTAAGTATCATTAAGTGAATACATAGCTTAGTGAGGGGAACCCGGGGAACTGAAACATCTAAGTACCCGGAGGAAAAGAAAGAAATTCGATTCCGTAAGTAGCGGCGAGCGAACGCGGAATAGCCCAAACCAGTGAAGTTTTCTTCGCTGGGGTTGCGGACACATCATCAACAAAGAGGTATCGTAAACGAAGAGAGTTGGAAAGCTCCGCTATAAAGTGTAATAGCCACGTAGTTGAAACGAGAAGACTTTAGATGTGATCCAGAGTACCACGGGACACGTGAAACCCTGTGGGAAGCAGGAGGGACCATCCTCCAAGGCTAAATACTACTTAGTGACCGATAGCGCATAGTACCGTGAGGGAAAGGTGAAAAGAACCCCGGGAGGGGAGTGAAATAGAACCTGAAACCCTGCGCTTACAAGCTGTGGAAGCACTTTATATGTGTGACCGCGTACTTTTTGTAGAACGGGCCAACGAGTTACGATAGTAAGCTAGGTTAAGTACTTAAGGTATGGAGCCGTAGTGAAAGCGAGTCTTAAATGGGCGTTAAGTTTGCTGTCGTAGACCCGAAACCGAGCGACCTATCCATGAGCAGGATGAAGCGAAAGTAAAATTTCGTGGAGGTCCGAACCCACGAGCGTTGAAAAGCTCGGGGATGACTTGTGGATAGCGGTGAAATTCCAATCGAGCTCGGAGATAGCTGGTTCTCCCCGAAATAGCTTTAGGGCTAGCCTCAAGGTTGAGAAATACGGAGGTAGAGCACTGAATATCCTAGGGGGCATTGCGCTTACCGAAGATTATCAAACTCCGAATGCCGTTATTTTATACTTGGGAGTCAGACTGTGGGTAATAAGATTCATAGTCGAGAGGGCAACAGCCCAGATCGTCAGCTAAGGTCCCTAAATGTAAGTTAAGTGGTAAAGGATGTGGGATTGCATAGACAACCAGGATGTTGGCTTAGAAGCAGCCACTCATTTAAAGAGTGCGTAATAGCTCACTGGTCGAGTGATCCTGCGCCGAAGATTACCGGGGCTAAAACTTACTACCGAAGCTACGATATCATTTATGATAGGTAGGGGAGCTTCCTATGCAGGCTGAAGCATGACCGTAAGGACGTGTGGACAGTATAGGAGTGAGAATGTTGGCATGAGTAGCGAGACGTGGGTGAGAATCCCACGGGCCGTAAACCCAAGGTTTCCAGGGGAAGGTTCGTCCGCCCTGGGTTAGTCGGGACCTAAGCCGAGGCCGAAAGGCGTAGGTGATGGACAACAGGTTGAGATTCCTGTACCACCGATAATCGTTTGAGAGATGGAATGACACAGTAGGATAAGCTAACCACACTGTTGGTTATGTGTGGCTAAGTACTGAGGCAGTCAAGGCAGGCAAATCCGCCATGATAATGCTGGGGTACGATGGGGAGCGAAATTAAGTAGCGAAGTAGCTGATTTCACACTGTCGAGAAAAGTTTCTATCGAGATTAAAGGTGCCCGTACCGCAAACCGACACAGGTGGGTGAGGAGAGTATCCTAAGGCCAGCGAGAGAACTGTTGTTAAGGAACTCGGCAAAATGACCCCGTAACTTAGGGAGAAGGGGTGCCACGTTAGGGTTAACGCCCGAGGTGGCCGCAGAGAATAGGCCCAAGCGACTGTTTACCAAAAACACAGGTTTCTGCTAAGTCGCAAGACGATGTATAGGAGCTGACGCCTGCCCGGTGCTGGAAGGTTAAGGGGATCTGTTAGGATTTATCCGAAGCAGTGAACTTAAGCCCCAGTAAACGGCGGCCGTAACTATAACGGTCCTAAGGTAGCGAAATTCCTTGTCGGGTAAGTTCCGACCCGCACGAAAGGCGTAACGATTTGGGCACTGTCTCAACAACAGACTCGGTGAAATTGTAATCCCGGTGAAGATGCCGGGTACCTGCGACAGGACGGAAAGACCCCATGGAGCTTTACTGTAGCTTGACATTGAATTTTGGTGCTACATGTACAGGATAGGTGGGAGGCTATGAAATCGGGACGCCAGTCTCGGTGGAGCTATCCTTGGGATACCACCCTTGTAGTACTGAGATTCTAACCAGATACCTTGAATCAGGTATTGGGACACTGTCAGGTGGGCAGTTTGACTGGGGCGGTCGCCTCCCAAAGAGTAACGGAGGCGCTCAAAGGTTCTCTCAGCACGGTCGGAAATCGTGCGTAGAGTGTAAAGGCAGAAGAGAGCTTGATTGCAAGACATACAGGTCGAGCAAGGACGAAAGTCGGACTTAGTGATCCGGTGGTTCCGCATGGAAGGGCCATCGCTCAACGGATAAAAGCTACCCTGGGGATAACAGGCTTATCTCCCCCAAGAGTCCACATCGACGGGGAGGTTTGGCACCTCGATGTCGGCTCATCACATCCTGGGGCTGTAGTAGGTCCCAAGGGTTGGGCTGTTCGCCCATTAAAGTGGTACGCGAGCTGGGTTCAGAACGTCGTGAGACAGTTCGGTCCCTATCCGTCGCAGGCGTAGGAAATTTGAGGAGACCTGTCCTTAGTACGAGAGGACCGGGATGGACGTACCTCTGGTGTACCAGTTGTTCTGCCAAGGGCATGGCTGGGTAGCTATGTACGGAATGGATAAGCGCTGAAAGCATCTAAGCGCGAAGCCAACTTCAAGATAAGATTTCCCACCGTAAGGGTAAGATCCCAGGAAGACTACCTGGTTGATAGGTCGGAGGTGTAAGTGCAGCAATGTATGTAGCTTACCGATACTAATAGATCGAGGACTTGACCAAGATTATTTAATCTTATAAATGTTATTCAGTTTTTAGAGTACTAACTCTAAATAAAGATTATGCGGTTATTACAGCAAAGAGGATACACCTGTTCCCATTCCGAACACAGAAGTTAAGCTCTTTAGCGCCGATGGTACTTGGTGGGAAGCTGCCTGGGAGAGTAGGACGTAGCCGCGTAATCTTTTTTATTTTACGTGGATTTAAGTGGTGGTTAGCATTAAGTTACATTTGAAGTCATAAAGCTGAGAAGATGCTTTAAAATGACTTCTGCATTGTAACTTAATACTAACCACTTTTTGGTATGTAAAAACAAAAAGATTACGTTTGTATGAGATAGTATTAAAAACTGTGTTAAACCTCATGTTTCACGTTAAACGATAGAAGTTTTATTTATAATAGTTTAATATTTAAAATAATCGCACATAAAGCCTTATATTAATTGCATATAAATTATTAAAATGATATGAGGTAGGTGCTTAGATATGAAGGTATATGATAGTAATAATATAAGAAGTATAGCTATATTAGGCCATAGTGGATGTGGAAAAACAAATTTAATTGAAGCAATGGCATATACTTCTAAAACTACAAATAAAATGCCTAAACTAACAGATAAGATAAGTATGACATATAGTATGAATTTAGTTCCTATAGAATATAGAGATTACAAATTAAATTTACTAGATACTCCTGGATATTCTGATTTTACAGGAGACGTTATATCAGCTATAAGTGCTAGTGATGCTGCCGTTATCGTCATAGATGCTACTACTAGCATTCAAGTTGGAACAGAAAAAGCACTAGAACTTGCAGGAGAATCTATACCTAAACTTATATTTATAAATAAAATTGATAATGATAAATCCAGATATAAAGATTTAATTGAAGAACTAAGAGATAAATATAGTAACAAAATAGTACCTATGTATATGCCTATATATAATGGTGAGGAATTTATTAAGCTACATAATATCTTTGAAAGCGATTCAGATTTATGTGATGAATTTAAAATACAAGTAGAAGGAACAAGAGATGGATTATTAGAGTTAATAGCTGAAACAGATGATGAATTATTAGAAAAATATTTTAGTGGAGAAGATTTGACAGAAGAAGATATTAAGAGAGGTACAACTATAGGTATTCAAAATGGAGATATAATACCAGTTATATGTGGATCTACAATAAACAATGTAGGTACAGAGGAGATATTAGGAATTATATCTAGCTATATTCAACCTAAGTGTGTGTATGAAAATGATAAGTTAAATGGAAGCATATTTAAAACTATAGTAGACCCCTTTATAGGAAAAATGTCATATGTCAAAATATTACAAGGAAATATAAAAAAAGATATAGAAGTATATAATGTAAATAAGTCTATAAAAGAAAAAATTTATAATATATATACTATGAATAATAATGAGTTATCTGAGATACAATGTGCTAATGCAGGTGATATAGTTGTTATGACTAAGGTAAACTCCTTGCAGACAGGAGATTTTATATCTATAAATAAAAATGATAAAGCAGATGAACAACTTAACTTCCCTAAACCTCAAATATATTTTGCATTACAAGCTAAAAATAAAGGTGATGAAGATAAAATTAGTGCTGTTTTAAGTAAAATATCAGAAGAAGATCCTACGATTACATGGAGCAGAAATGTGGAAACTAAACAAGTTTTAATTGGTGGGCAAGGTGAGCTTCATATAAATATAGTTAAAAATAAAATGAAAGAAAAATTTGGCCTAGATGTAGATTTAACAGATTTAAAAGTTGCATATAGAGAAACTATAAAAGGAAAAGCAGATGTTCAAGGTAAGCATAAAAAACAATCTGGAGGACATGGACAGTATGGCGATGTTAAGATAAGGTTCGAGTATTCTAAAAATGATTTTGAATTTGAAGAAGATATATTTGGAGGATCTGTTCCTAAACAATATATACCTGCAGTTGAGAAGGGAATAAGAGAATCTATGTCAAAAGGAATACTAGCTGGATATCCAGTTACTAATATAAAGGCAACGCTTTATGATGGATCTTATCATGATGTAGATTCTTCAGAAATGGCTTTTAAATTAGCGGCTAATATAGCTTTTAAAAAGGGCGTAGAGCAAGCAGTACCCGTTCTTTTAGAACCTATAATGAAATTAACGATAGTAGTTCCAGATGAATATATGGGAGATGTTATGGGTGATATAAATAAAAAACGAGGAAGAATATTAGGTATGGAACCTACTGATAATGGTAAACAAGTTATTTATGCAAATGCTCCACAAGCAGAAACATTTAAGTATGCTATAGATTTAAAAGCTATGACACAAGGTAGAGGTTATTTTGAAATGGAACTTGATAAATATGAGGAAGTTCCAACACAAATTGCACAAAAAATAATATCTAACTCTGAAATTAATTAATTTATAAATTTAATTAAAAAATCCTAGGAATATAATTCCTAGGATTTCTTTATATTATTGAAACAATAAAAACTATTAGGGCATATAGTATATATATATCTAATATTAAAATTGAGGAGGGACTATATTGTACTTTGACAAATTTTCTAAGGTAGCTCAAAAAGCAATAGATATATCTATAGAGTATGCAAAAGAGTTTGGGCATAGAGTGGTTGGTACAGAACATTTATTAATTGGTTTAATTAAAGAAAAAGAAGGAACAGCTTCTAAGATTTTATTAAAATTAGGGATGGATGAAGATATAATATGTGAAAAAATTATAGATATATATGGAATAGGAATTAATGATAGTACAGATGATATTTTTTTAAGTCCTAGAAGCAAAGACGTATTAGATAACTCAGCTATATTTGCAGAACAATTTGATAGTATTCTTATAGATACTGAACATATCTTGTTAGCAATTTTACAAGAAACAGATAGTTTAGCAGTGAAAATTCTAAGTATGAATAATATAACTGAGCAAGTCATAATTAAATCTTTGATAGAGGTGTCTAGACCAGAAACAAGTATAATACTTTTTAGAGATGAAAGTAAAAACGAAGAACCTAAGAAAGAAAAGGAAAAATTAAATATTCCTACACTTGAGAAATATGCAGTTAACCTAAATGAATATGCAAAGACTTCTAAATTAGATCCACTAATTGGTAGAGAAGATGAAATGCAAAGAATTATTCAAATTTTAAGTAGGAGAACTAAAAACAATCCTATATTAATTGGTGATCCTGGAGTAGGAAAGACTGCTATAGTAGAAGGGTTAGCAATTAATATAGAAAGCAACAAAGTACCTAGTTCCCTTCAAGGAAAGCTTATATACAGTTTAGATATAGGAGGAATGCTTGCAGGAGCTAAGTATAGAGGTGAGTTTGAAGAAAGAATAAAGAAAGTAATAGAAGAAGTTGTCAAATCTGATAACATTATATTATTTATAGATGAGATGCATACTATAGTAGGAGCAGGAGCAACAGGAGAAAATTCTATGGATGCATCTAATATACTAAAGCCAGTATTGTCAAGAGGAGATATACAAGTTATAGGTGCTACAACTATAGATGAATATAGAAAGAGTATAGAAAAGGATACTGGATTAGAGAGAAGATTACAACCAATTTTAATTGAAGAGCCAACTAAAGAGGAATCAATCAAAATTTTAAAAGGGTTAAAAGAAAAATACGAAAATTTTCATGGCGTAAAAATAACAGAAGAAGCAATAAAAGCAGCAGTTGATTTATCAAGTCGATATATTGTAGATAGATATCTACCAGATAAGGCAGTTGATATAATTGATGAGTCTGCTTCTAGAATCAGAATGAAGAATTTAAAATTAAAAAATAATAAACCTACAGTTAATAGTGAAATAGTTACAGAGGTAATAGGTTTATGGACTGGAATACCTATAAGTAAAATAGTTAAATCTGAAGGAGATAAATTACTAAACTTAGAATCTATACTTCATCAAAGAGTTATTGGGCAAGAGGAGGCTGTAAATGCTGTATCAAAAGCAGTTAGAAGATCTAGAGCAGGATTAAAAGATCCCAAAAGACCAATAGGATCATTCTTATTCTTAGGGCCTACAGGTGTTGGTAAAACAGAATTATGTAAAGCATTAGCAGAAGCTCATTTTGGAAATGAAAATCAAATTATTAGGATAGATATGTCAGAATATATGGAAAAACATTCAGTTTCAAAGCTAATAGGATCTCCTCCTGGATATATAGGGCATGATGATGGAGGTCAATTGACTGAAGCTGTAAGAAGACATCCGTATACTTTAGTTTTATTTGATGAAATAGAGAAAGCACATGAAGATGTATTTAATATACTACTTCAAGTATTAGATGAAGGAAGATTAACAGATTCTAAAGGAAGAACTGTAGATTTTAAGAATACACTAATAATTATGACGTCTAATATAGGTGCAAAAAGTATAAATAAACAACAAATAATTGGTTTTTCAGCTTCTGAAAATAAAAATGTAATTGATGAAAATTATAAAGCTATGAAAGAAAAAATTTTATCAGAAGTTAAGAATAGATTTAAACCAGAATTTATAAATAGGATTGATGATATAGTGGTTTTCCATAAATTAAATATAGATAATTTACATGAAATTTCTAAAATAATGCTTAGTAATTTAATAAGCAGATTAAATCAACTTAATATTAGCTTAGAAATTTCAGATGATGTTTTAAATCTTATATCTAAATATGGAATAGACTTAGAATATGGAGCTAGACCTTTAAAAAGGGCTATTCAAAAAGAAATAGAAGATGTATTAGCGGATATGATATTGAGTGAAGATATAAAAAAAGGAGATAATATAGTAGCTAAAGTTGTTGAAGAAAAAGTTATATTTGAAAATAAATGATTAAAAATGTAAAAAATTAATCTTAAAACTGCTTCTTTTATTGGAAATTACATTTAATTCTAAACTGATGATAAATGTAATTTCCGAGCTATGCATTTTATTAAAAACTATGATTTATAAGTATACAATCAACTTAAATTAAGTGAATTTTTTTATATATTATAAATTTAACATATTAATAGATATATATGATAAAATTAATAATATATAAAAAATTACATAAGGGTGAGTTTATAAATGGCTAAAATAAAAACTAAATATGTGTGTCAAGAATGTGGGTATGAGAATAGTAAATGGCTAGGAAAATGTCCAGAATGTAGCAAATGGAATACATTTGTCGAAGAAATAGAAGAGAAAACTTCAAAATCAAATAAAGAAGTTTTTGTTATAGATAAATCATCATCTAGACCTTTAAATATAAACTCGATAGAAACTATAAAAGAGCAAAGATTTTCAACTTGCATAAACGAGTTAGATAGAGTTTTAGGTGGAGGTGTAGTTAAAGGATCATTAGTTTTAGTCGGAGGGGATCCAGGTATTGGGAAGTCAACGTTACTTATACAAGTTTCAAGTAATGTTGCTAATAGTGGTAAAAAAGTTTTATACATATCAGGAGAAGAATCTGCATCTCAAATAAAAATGAGGGCTCAAAGATTAGGAATAAAGTCCGATAATTTATATATATTTGCTGAAAATAACTTGAGCATAATAGAAGCTCACTTAGAAAGTGTAAATCCAGACTTAATTATATTAGACTCTATACAAACTGTTTTTAGTCCTGAAATTACATCTGCTCCAGGTACTGTAAGCCAGATAAAGGAAGGTACTTCGAGATTTATGAAAATTTCTAAAAAAATGGGTATATCAACCTTTGTAGTTGGACATGTAACTAAAGAAGGTGCACTAGCAGGACCGAAGGTATTAGAACATATGGTAGACACTGTATTATATTTTGAAGGAGAACGATTCAATACGTATAGATTGATAAGAGCTGTAAAAAATAGATTTGGGTCTACAAATGAATTAGGTGTATTTGAGATGCGAGAAATAGGATTAGTTGAGTTAGAAAATCCATCTAAAATACTTATAGCCGAAAAACCAAAAGATGTAGCAGGGTCTATAATTATATCTACAGTAGAAGGTACTAGACCAATGCTTTTAGAATTGCAAGCACTAGCATCACCTACTAGTTTTGGTATTCCTAAAAGAACGGCTACAGGAGTTGATTATAATAGAGTATCTTTACTTATGGCTGTTCTTGAAAAACGTGTTGGGATGCAAATACAAAACCAGGATATATACATAAATGTTGTTGGAGGAATAAAAATTAATGAGCCGTCTATAGATCTAGGCATAGTTATGGCTATAGCTTCTAGTTTTAGAAACATACCTATAGATGGGAATGTAGCAATTACAGGAGAAGTTGGATTAACAGGAGAAGTAAGAGCGGTGAGCTTTATAGAAAAGAGAATCGCAGAATGTAAGAAGCTAGGTTTCACTAAAATAGTTATTCCAAAGAGCAATTATGAGGCTGTTAAAGATGTAAAAGGGATAGATATATGTCCAGTGGATAGTGTAAGACAAGCTATAAATACGGTATTAGGAGGAAATAGATAAAATGGATGATTTTTTTAGTGGCAAAAAAGCAATTAGAACGCTAAAAATGATATCTCCTGGTACAGACCTTAGATTGGGAATAGACCATGTTTTAAAGGCTAAAACAGGAGGGCTTATTGTAATTGCTGATAGCGATGAGGTTATGAGCATTGTTGATGGGGGGTTTGCTATAAATGCAGAATATTCTCCAGCATACTTATATGAGTTAGCTAAAATGGATGGAGCTATAGTTTTAAGTTCGGATATAAAGAAGATACTTTTTGCAAATGCTCAACTTATACCAGATTACTCAATTGAAACAGCTGAAACTGGAACAAGACATAGAACTGCTGAAAGAGTTGCAAAACAAACTGGAGGAATTGTAATAGCTATATCTCAAAGAAGAAATGTTATAACTGTATATCAAGGGGATAAGAAATATGTAGTAGAAGATATATCAAAGATATTTACTAAAGCTAATCAAGCATTACAAACTCTAGAAAAATATAAGTCTGTTTTAGACCAAGCTATAATAAGTTTAAATGCACTAGAATTTAAAGATTTCGTAACTTTGTATGATGTTGTACTCGTAGTTCAAAAGATAGAAATGGTTATGAGAGTGACAAATATAATTGAAAAGTATATAGTAGAATTAGGTGTGGAAGGTACACTTTTAAGTATGCAGGTTGATGAACTAATGGGAACAACTAAAATAGATCAAAACCAAATACTAAAAGATTATAAAAGAAATGATATGAATTTAGCTGAATTTAAGAAAAAAATTATATCATTATCATCAGAAGAGTTACTTGATTTAGCAAATATAGCAAAAATGTTAGGATATACAGGTTTCTCAGAAAGTATGGATATGCCGATTAGACCAAGAGGATATAGAATATTAAATAAAATACATAGATTGCCTAGTGCTATAATTGAGAATTTAGTTAATTATTTTGAAGATTTTCAGGATATACTATGTGCAACAATTGAAGATTTAGACGATGTTGAGGGAATAGGTGAAATAAGAGCAAAATATATAAAAAATGGACTTATAAAAATGCAAGAATTATCACTTATAGATAGACATATATAATATATTATGTCAAATTTGAAACAATATTGTGCTTGAATATAGTTAACAGTTTGATTATAATAAGAAAATATTAAGGAAAAAATATAGGGGGTGAAAATTTGGTATCTAAGATAATAAGAGCGATACTTACATTAGTAGGATTCGTGTTAGGTATGACAACGTATATATCATTAGTTCAAAAATTTCCTCAAATTTCGTTAGGATCAGAGCTATATGTATTTATAATTTCTATAGTTATTGGAGTAGTAATAGGTTTTGTATTCTTTATAATAGCTCCTTGGATTATGAACAAATCTAGGAAAATAGCAAAAGCTATGGATAGGGAAATTTCTAAATATCCTCAAACAGATATAATATTAGGTACTATAGGACTAATAGTTGGTTTTGTTATAGCTTATCTTGTAAGTCAATTAATATTGATGTTAAAGATACCTGTAATAGGAAGCTTACTATCTTTATTTACATATGTATTTTTAGGTTATTTAGGTAGTAGAATAGCACTAAAGAGTAAGGATGATATTTTTAACTTAAACAAGTTAACTAGATTATCTGTAAATAAGGACAAGAATTCTAAAAAAGAAGAAAAAAGTATACCACCTAAAGTTCTAGACACTAGTGTTATTATAGACGGTAGAATTGCTGAAATATGCCAAACTGGATTTATAGAAGGTAAGCTTGTAATTCCTACTTTCGTTCTAGATGAATTAAGACATATAGCAGACTCTTCAGATGACTTAAAAAGAGTTAGAGGTAGAAGAGGATTAGATATACTTAACATAATTCAAAAAGAATTAAATATTGAAGTTGAAATAAGCAACAGAGATTTTGAT
The DNA here is from genome assembly GCF_019916025.1 of Paraclostridium bifermentans. Taxonomy (NCBI): domain Bacteria; kingdom Bacillati; phylum Bacillota; class Clostridia; order Peptostreptococcales; family Peptostreptococcaceae; genus Paraclostridium; species Paraclostridium bifermentans. The sequence continues at coordinate 53,790 of NZ_CP079737.1, forward strand.
GATATAGCAGAAGTTGATGCAAAATTATTAAAGTTAGCTGAAACACTTGGGGGTAAAGTTGTTACAAATGACTACAATTTAAACAAGGTAGCTCAAGTTCAAGGTGTTGAAGTTCTTAATATAAATGAATTAGCTAATGCGATTAAACCAGTAGCGATACCTGGTGAACATATGATAGTTCAAGTTGTTAAAGAAGGTAAGGAATCTAATCAGGGTATAGCCTATTTAGATGATGGTACTATGATTGTAGTAGATGGTGGAAAGAAACATATGGGAGAAACTATAAGTGTTTTAGTTACATCGGTATTACAAACACCAGCAGGAAGAATGATATTTGGAAAACCTAAAGTTGATTAGTTAAAAGTCTTCAGGATAAAAGTTCTGAAGGCTTTTTTTGATAAAGTGAATTGAATTTTTTAGTTTATTAAAATTTAATTATTACTATGGTAAAATATATTTAAGTTATTTATTCGTATTGTAAGAGGTGAGTTTATGAATGGTGTTGTAATAGTAGCAGCGGGAACTGGAAGTAGAATGAAGAAAGATATAAATAAGCAATTTATAAAGCTAAAAAATAAGGAAATTGTAGCACACACTATAGAGAAATTTTATAATAGTGAAAATATAGATGATATAGTTGTTGTTATAAGAGAAGATGAAGAAGAATACTTTAATAAAAATATTAAAGAGAAATATGGATTTACAAACATAAAAGTAGCACATGGAGGAAATGAAAGACAAGATTCTGTGTTCAATGGAATAAAAATGTTAAAAAAAGAATGTGAAGTAGTATTAATACATGATGGTGCTAGACCTTTTGTAACAGAGGATATAATAAAGAGATCTATAAATAAAGCTAATGAGCATAATGCTATAGTTGTTGGAGTTAAGGTAAAAGATACAATAAAAGTAGTAAGTGATAATGGAAATATTATAGATACTCCAAACAGAAGTTATTTATGGGCGGTACAAACTCCTCAGGTTTTTAAATATGATATTATAAAAAAAGCATACGAAGATGCATATAATAACAATTACTATGGAACTGATGATGCAATGTTAGTAGAAAGAATAGGTTATAATGTTAAAATGATAGAAGGGTCATATAATAATATAAAAATAACGACACAAGAAGACTTGGAATTTGGAGAGCAAATTTTAAAAAATATATAATTTCGGAGGATAAAAAATGAGAGTAGGAATGGGATATGATGTTCATAAGCTAGTTGAAAATAGAAAATTAATATTAGGTGGAGTTGAAATAGAACACGAAAAAGGATTATTGGGACACTCAGATGCAGATGTTTTACTTCATGCGATAATGGACTCTATACTAGGGGCATTAGCACTTGGAGATATAGGTAAGCACTTCCCTGATACAGATGAAAAGTATAAAGGTGCAGACAGTATGAAATTATTAGAGCATGTATACAATTTAATAAAAGAAAAAGGATATGCTATTGGAAACTTAGATGCGACAATTATAGCACAAGCCCCTAAAATGGCTCCACACATACAAAAAATGAGAGAAAATATAGCAAGAGTTTTAAATACAGATATAAACAATGTAAATGTTAAAGCAACAACAGAAGAGGGATTAGGTTTCACAGGAAACAAAGAAGGAATTTCATCGCAAAGTATTTGTTTATTAATTAACATTGACAATTAGAAATAAATTCTATAAAATTATTATAAATAATGTATCAAAAAGTTCACCAAGAACATAATAGTAGGTATAACAAAAGCTTACTAAAACCTAATTAGATACGTTGACAAGGTATATTAATTGCTATAAAATATAATCAATTATTTATAATTAAAAAGCTAAGAAGAGAAATAGTAAAAGATAGTATTTTTTACAGAGAGGAAACACTTGGTGAAAGTTTCTAAAAATTATTCTTTGAACCAGTCTCAGAGCTTAAGAATGGTAAAAAGTTCTTACGGGAAGGACCGTTATATCCTATAAAGAGAATTGATAAAATTACTTATCAATTAACTAGAGTGGTACCGCGGAAATATAACCTTTCGTCTCTATATTGAGATGAAGGGTTTTTTTGATTATAAAAAAATTCACTAGGAGGAAGAAAATATGAAAATGTCAAGAATGTTTATGCCTACTTTAAGAGAGGTTCCAGCAGATGCAGAAATAACTAGCCATCAGTTAATGATGAGAGCTGGTATGATAAAGAAAATGTCATCAGGGGTATACAATCAATTACCTATGGGGATAAGAGTTTTCAAAAAAATAGAAAATATAATAAGAGAAGAGTTAAATAAAAAGGGATGTCAAGAAATACTATGTTCTGCATTAATTCCAGCTGAATTATGGCAAGAGTCTGGAAGATGGGATGCAATGGGAGCAGAAATGTTTAGATTAAAAGATAGAAATACTAGAGATTACTGCTTAGGACCTACTCATGAAGAAGTTTTCACAGATATAATAAGACAAGAGATTACTTCATATAAACAATTACCTTTAAACTTATATCAAATTCAAACTAAATATAGAGATGAAAGAAGACCAAGATTCGGAGTAATGAGAACTAAGTCTTTCACTATGAAAGATGCATATAGCTTTGATACTGACGAAGCTGGATTAGATAAATCATATCAAGATATGTATGATGCATATACAGAAATATTTAGAAGATGTGGATTAGAAAATAGTCCAGTTCAAGCTGATTCAGGAGCTATAGGAGGATCAACTTCAGCAGAGTTTATGGTTAAATCTCCAGTAGGTGAAGATGAAATAGTATTCTGTACTGGTTGTGACTATGCAGCAAATATAGAAAAAGCTAATTCAGTAGACGATTTAAAAGCTAAAGAAGAAATGAGAGAATTAGAACCAGTGCATACTCCAGGAGTAACTACTATAGAACAATTATGCGAGTTCTTTAATACAACAGCAGATACATTTGCTAAAACATTAATATATGAAGCAGATGGAAAAACAGTTGTTGTTTTAGTAAGAGGAGATAGAGATGTTAATGAAGTTAAAGTTGCTAACGCTATAGGTGAAGTTATAGAGTTTGATTTAGCAAGAGAAGAAGTAGTAAAAGAATTAACTAATGCTGAAGTTGGATTTGCTGGACCAATAGGAATGAAAGCAGATTATGTATTTATAGATAAAGAAGTAGCAGAGCAAAGTAATATAGGGGTTGGTGGAAATAAAACTGATTACCATATAAGAAATGCTAACTTTGGTAGAGATTTTGATGGTGTAGTTGGAGATTTCAGAAATGTACAAGAAGGAGATAAATGTACATGTTGTGGAGCACCACTTGAAATAGCTAGAGGAGTTGAAGTTGGTCATATATTCAAATTAGGTACAAAATACTCAGAAACTATGGGAGCTAAATTTATAGATAAAGATGGTAAGAGTAAACCAATAGTTATGGGATGTTATGGTATAGGTGTTGAAAGAACTGCAGCAGCAGTTATAGAACAACACAATGATGACAATGGTATAGTATGGCCTTTAGCAATAGCTCCATATCATGTAGTTGTAGTTCCTGTAAATATAAAGAAAGCTGAGCATATGGAAGCAGCTGAGAAGATATACAATGAATTAATAGCTATGGGAGTAGAAGCATTATTAGATGATAGAGATGAAAGAGTAGGAGTAAAATTCAAAGACTCTGAATTAATAGGTATACCTATGAGAATAACAGTAGGTAAAGATATAACTGATGGAAAAGTTGAGTTTAAATTAAGAGACGAAGCAGAAAAAGAGTTAATATCTTTAGACGAAATAAATGATAAAATAAAAGCTGAATTTGCTAAAAATGAAGTTAAGTTAGGATAGTTTAAATTAAAATAGTATATATAATCCACGAAGTTATTAACATTTTGAATAAAATGTGGATATATATACTATTTAATTTTGTATAAAAATACAATTATCCACAGGTGGAAAATTTAAAAAATAGGGTAACTATAGTAATAGTAATATAAAGTTTTTATTATAAATACTTATTAAGTTTGGTATTATAATAGATATTAAGATTATTTTAGGAGGTAAAGTTATGAATGTAAGAGTAAGATTTGCTCCAAGTCCAACAGGATTTGTTCATATAGGTAGTTTAAGAACTGCATTATACAATTATCTATTTGCAAAAAGAATGGGTGGAGAATACATATTAAGAGTTGAAGACACTGATAGAACTAGAATTGTTGATGGTGCAATAGAAAATATGCTAGAAGCAATGTCATGGGCAGGAGTTAACCATACAGAAGGAGTTATGTTAGATGAAAATAAAAATGTAACTCAAGTTGGACCATACGGACCATATATACAATCTGAAAGATTAGACATATATAAAGGTTATATACAAGAATTATTAGATAGTGGAAAAGCATACTACTGTTTCTGTTCAAAAGAAAGATTAGATAAAGTTAGAGAGCAACAAAAAGAAGCTGGAGAAACTCCAAAGTATGATGGGCATTGTAGAAATTTATCAAAAGAAGAAGTAGAAGCTAAATTAGCAGCTGGTGAAGAACATGTAATAAGATTAAAATTACCTGAAAATCATGTTATAAAGTTTACTGATTTAGTAAGAGGAGAAACTGAATTTAACACTGATGAATTAGATGATCAAGTACTTATAAAAACTGATGGATTCCCAACATACCATTTCGCAGTTGTTGTAGATGACCATATGATGAAAATAACACATGTTATAAGAGGAGAAGAATGGATATCATCTACTCCAAAACATGTATATTTATATGAAGCATTTGGTTGGGAAGCTCCTACATTTGTACATCTTCCAAATATACTTAATAAAGAAAAGAAAAAATTAAGTAAAAGACACGGAGATGTTGCTGTAGAAGACTTCAAGAGAAAAGGATACTTACCAGAAGGATTAGTAAACTATGTTGCTTTAGTTGGTTGGTCTCCAGAAGATAACCAAGAATTATTTACTATGAAGGAATTAGAAGAGCACTTCTCTGTTGAAAGAGTTTCTAAGAGTGGAGGAGTATTTGATACAGATAAATTAAATTGGGTTAATCAACATTATATAAAAGATGCTTCAGATGAATATATAACTGATTTAGCAATACCTTTCTTAATAGAAGCTGGGTACATAACAGAAGCAGATGCTAAAGATAGATATGATTTTGTAAAATCTATGGTTTCTGTTGTTAAAGAAAAATTACAATATGTAAAAGAAGTAACAGACCACGTAAATATATTCTTTGGAGATAAAGTAGAGTTAGAAACAGAAGAATGTCAAGAATTCTTAAAATTAGAGCATATGCCAACATTAGTAAATGCATTAGAGGAAAAAATTAATGCTGCAGATGAAATAAGTGAAGAGTTCTTTAAAGCAATGTTTAAAGAAATACAAAAAGAACATGGAATAAAAGGTAAAAATTTATTCATGGGAACTAGAATAGTATTAACAGGACAAATGCATGGTCCAGATTTACCAAAAGCAGCTGCTGTTATAGGTAAACAAACATGTTTAAATAGAATAAAATATGTAAAAGAAAACTTATTATAGTAAAAAATCTCACCTTTATATTAGGTGAGATTTTTTTTATGTAGTTTTTTGAAGAAAGATTACAATCTAAAAATAAAGGAATTTTGAACAGTTAAACTAAATATATTTTAAATAGTTTATTATTAAAATAATGTATATTTTTAGGAGGATTGTATGAGTATAGATATTAACGAAATAAAGGAGGAACTAGATCAACTTTGTAAAGACTACGTAGACATAGTTAGTAAAATGAAAAACAAGAAAATCATTAATGATGATATATATTTAAATTGTGTATCTAATAAAATAGAATTTTTAGAAAAAAATGAGATGATTAAAACTAAATAGTTTGTTTATAAAAGCCAGAGGGTATAATAGTAGTACTATTAATTCGAGCGAATATAAATTATAATAGATTATATAGTTAGATTTATAAATTAAACAATGGTGAGGTGAATATTATGAAGTTATACAATACGTTAACTAGGACAAAAGAAGAATTTGTACCAATAGAAGAAGGAAAGGTAAAGATGTATGTTTGTGGACCTACAGTTTATAACTTCTTCCATATAGGAAATGCTAGACCCTTTATAATATTTGATACATTTAGAAGATATTTAGAATATAGAGGTTATGATGTAAAATATATTCAAAACTTTACTGATGTAGATGATAAAATAATAAAAAGAGGTAATGAAGAGGGAATAACTCCGGAGCAAGTTGCTGATAAGTACATAGATGAATATTTTAAAGATGCAGATGGATTAGGGATAAAAAGAGCTACTGTTCATCCAAGAGTTACTGATAATATCAATGAAATAATAGAATTTATAAAAGAATTAGAAGAAAAAGGATATGCTTATGCAGTAAACGGAGAAGTTTATTTTGATACTCAAAAATTTGAAGGATATGGAAAATTATCTAAACAAAATCAAGAGGACTTAGAAGCTGGAGCAAGAATAGAAGTAAACTCTCAAAAAAGACATCCTATGGATTTCGTATTATGGAAACCTAGAAAAGAAGGGGAACCAGGATGGGAAAGTCCATGGAGTGTAGGTAGACCAGGGTGGCATATAGAGTGTTCTGTTATGTCTAAGAGATACTTAGGAGATACTATCGATATACATGCTGGAGGGCAAGATTTAGCATTCCCACATCATGAAAATGAAATAGCTCAAAGTGAAGCGAGAAGTGGAAAAACTTTCTCTAACTACTGGATACACAATGGATATATAAATATAAACAATGAAAAGATGAGTAAGTCTAAAGGAAACTTCTTTACAGTAAGAGATATCGCAGATAAATATGATTTAGAAGTTGTAAGATTCTTTATGTTATCAGCTCATTATAGAAATCCAGTAAACTTTAGTGATGAAATGCTATCTCAGTCAAAAGCTGGATTAGAGAGATTATACAATACAAAAGAGAAATTAGAATTTACATTAAGCAATTTAAAGGTAGCAGATATAAAAGAAGATGAAAAAAGTTTAAGTGAAGAATTAAATTCATTTAGAGAAAAATTCATAACTGCTATGGATGATGATATAAACACAGCTGATGCTATAAGTGTTATATTTGAATTAGCTAGATTTATAAATACTAATGTAAATGAAGAATCATCAATAGAATTTGCGAAGAAGTGTTTAGCTGAGTTTGAAGAATTAACTAATGTTTTAAATATAGTTAATAAAAAACAAGAAGAAGTTTTAGATGCTGACATTGAAAAGTTAATACAAGATAGAGTTGATGCAAAGAAAAATAAAGATTTTGCATTAGCAGATGAAATAAGAAATAAGTTATTAGAAATGGGAATTGTTTTAGAAGATACAAGACAAGGAACTAAATGGAAAAGGGTGTAATAATGGAAAATGTAAACTTAGCTACGGTATCACCACTGGTTCTTGCTTATTTAGGAGATACTGTATATGAATCACATATAAGGGAGTATCTTATAAATAGAAATGTAAATAAGAAAGTTAATGATTTGCATAAGACAGCTATAAAATATGTAAAAGCTAAGGCTCAAGCAAATGTGATTCTTACTATTGAAGAATCATTGACTGAAGAAGAACACAGAATATATAAAAGAGGACGTAATCAAAAGTCTCATACTACACCTAAAAATGCGGATATTATAGACTATAAAAATGCTACTGGATTTGAAGCTTTAATAGGATATCTTCATATGAAAAAGGATTATGAAAGATTGAACTATATAATTCAAAAAGCAATTGAAATAACAGAAGAGAGCATATAATAAAAAAAGAGCTATCTCTATGTAGAGATCAGCTCTTTTTTATGCTTATATAAAAATTTATGTTAATCTAAAAAAACTCTATTTATAAGGATAAACTCCATTTTTAGACGAAATAATGTATAATAATATAATAAACTATTAAAGGAGGTACACACATGAAAGTTAAAGTAATAGCACACACACCTGAACCAGAAAAGGTGATATCAATGGCAGCAAAATTATGTTATTCATCTGTAGGAGTAGATGAAATAGAACAAAATTTAACTGATGAAAGTGTAGAAAAATTTTTAAATATGTTAATAAATATAGGACATGAATCTCCGTTAGAGCATGTTACATTTACATTTGCTGTAGAAGGGATATCAAGAAGCTGTTCACATCAAATTGTTAGACATCGTATAGCAAGTTTTTCTCAACAAAGTCAAAGATATGTTAAGCTAAATCAATTTGAGTATATAGTTCCTCCTGAAATAGAGAGTATCGAGGAAGCTAAAGAAGTATTTATAGATGCTATGAATAAAGATCAAGAGGCTTATGACAAATTAGTGGATATCTTATTTGAAAAACATTATAATAATTTAATCGAATCTGGAAAAAATGAGAAGGAAGCTAAAAGAAATGCAGAAAAAAAAGCAATAGAAGATGCAAGATATGTTTTTCCTAATGCATGTGAAACGAAAATGGTATTTACAATGAATACTAGAAGTTTATATAACTTCTTTAATCATAGATGTTGTGAAAGAGCACAATGGGAAATTAGAGAGTTATCTATAGAAATGTTAAGACAGGTTAGGTTAATAGCTCCTATATTATTTAAGAATATAGGACCAAAGTGTATAAAAGGACCTTGTCCAGAAGGAAAAATGACTTGTGGAAATATTGTTCAAGTAAGAGAAAAGTTTAATAATTTATAGGCGGTGAAGAGTTTGGCAATTATAGAAGGTAGAAATCCAGTTATAGAAGCTATAAAAAACGATAGAGAAATAGATAAAATAATGATAGCTAATGGAGCGAAAGAAGGCTCTATAAAAAAGATAACTGCAATGGCAAAAGAAAAAAACATAATAATACAGTATGTAGATAGAAATAAGTTAGATGAAATAAGCACTAGTCATTCACATCAAGGTGTAATAGCTAATGTTAGTGAATACAAATATTTTGAACTAGATGATTTAATTCAAAATGCAAAAGATAAGGGAGAAGACCCATTTTTTATAATATTAGATGAAATAACAGATCCTCATAATTTAGGGTCAATAATAAGAACAGCTGATGCTGTAGGCGCACATGGAGTTATAATTCCAAAGAGAAGATCAGTTCATATAACACCTACAGTTGTAAAGGCATCTGCAGGGGCTGTAGAGTACGTACCTGTTTGCAAGGTAACTAATATAGTTAACACAATAAAAACATTAAAAGAGCACGGCTTATGGATTGCAGCAGCAGATATGGATGGACAAACATTTTATGAGCAAAACCTAACAGGGCCTATAGGTCTAGTAATAGGAAGTGAAGGGTTTGGTATATCAAGGCTTGTTAAAAAGAATTGTGACTATATAGTAAAAATGCCTATGGTAGGAAATGTTACTTCACTAAATGCATCAGTTGCAGGAAGTATACTTTTATATGAAATATTCAAACAAAGAATAGGCTCTAAATAAGGTAATGAAAAGAAAGGTTAATCATTATCTAATAATTGATGGATATAATATTATAAATGCATGGGAAGAACTTAGACGTATTTCAGTAGAAGATTTAGATGCATCTAGGGAAAAATTAATTGATATAATCATTGAATATGCAGAATTTTCAGGCCAAAAAGCCATTGTTGTTTTTGATGCATATAATGTTAAAAGTTCTATTGAAAAAATAGAAAATAGAAAATATATAACAGTAGTTTATACAAAAGAACATCAAACAGCAGATAGTTATATTGAAAAATATATAACATCTTTATCTAAGTATGATGTTGTTAAAGTAGCTACAAATGATTATGCTGAACAGCAAATAGTATTAGGTAAAGGAGCATCTAGAATATCAGCTAGAGAGCTTAAATTAGACATAGAAGACGCTAAAAACAAGATAAGAAGTAAACAAATAGGGTCAGAGCGCAAAATTCAAAGAAATTGGTTAGAAGATAGATTAGATAAAGAAACTTTGTCGAAACTTGAGAACATTCGTAGAAACCGTTGAAATTACTAAGTTTAATAAACTATAATATACCTATGAAATTAAGTAATGGGGGATAGTAAAATGTTAGTAGCTAAAGAAAATAATTTTGGGTTTATAAATAATTCTCAGCAAGATGAATATGAAATAGTATTAAAAGCAAACAAAGGGGACACAATAGCACTGGAGTATATAATTACCAAGTATAAAAACTTTGTTAAATCAAAGGCAAAGTCATACTTTTTAGTAGGAGCGGATAAAGAAGACATAATCCAAGAAGGTATGATAGGACTTTACAAAGCTATAAGAGATTTTGACGGTACTAAAACAAACTCTTTTAAGTGTTTCGCAGAGATATGTATAACAAGGCAAATTATAACAGCAATAAAAACAGCAACAAGACAAAAACATATACCACTTAACTCTTATGTATCTTTGAATAAGCCTATATATGATGAAGAGTCAGATAGAACTTTATTAGATATAATAGCAACAAGTATAATTACTGATCCAGAAGAATTAATAATAAGCAAAGAGGAACTTAAAAATATAGAATCAAAGATGAATGAAATTTTAAGTAAGTTGGAGCTAGAAGTTTTAGAATTGTACTTAAATGGTAAGTCTTATCAATACATAGCAGATAAATTGGATAGAGATGTTAAGTCTATTGATAATGCGCTGCAAAGAGTAAAGAGAAAATTGGAAAAATATCTTGAAAACAGAAATAATTAATAGTAAAATACTTAGCATAAGCTTAATGTAAGCATTAACAAATATACAAAGGGAGGAATTCAAAATGGCTAAAGCTAAATTTGAAAGAAACAAGCCACATGTTAATATAGGAACAATAGGTCACGTTGACCACGGTAAAACTACATTAACTGCAGCTATAACAAAAACATTATTCGATAGATATCAATTAGGGGAAGCAGTAGATTTCGCTAATATAGATAAAGCTCCAGAAGAAAGAGAAAGAGGAATCACAATATCAACTGCTCACGTTGAATATGAGACTCCAAACAGACATTACGCTCACGTTGACTGCCCAGGACACGCTGACTACGTTAAGAACATGATAACAGGTGCTGCTCAAATGGACGGTGCTATATTAGTTTGTTCTGCAACTGATGGACCAATGCCTCAAACAAGAGAGCATATATTATTATCAAGACAAGTTGGTGTACCATACATAGTAGTATTCTTAAACAAATGTGATATGGTAGACGATGAAGAATTATTAGAGTTAGTTGAAATGGAAGTTAGAGACTTATTAAATGAGTACGAATTCCCAGGAGATGACACTCCAATAGTAAGAGGATCTGCTTTAATGGCATTACAAGATTCTTCTTCAGAGTGGGGAGATAAGATAGTTGAATTATTCGAGCAAATAGACGAATATATACCAGCTCCAGAGAGAGATGTAGATAAAGACTTCTTAATGCCAGTAGAAGACGTATTCTCTATAACAGGTAGAGGAACAGTTGCTACAGGTAGAGTTGAAAGAGGAGTATTAAAGGTTCAAGACGAAGTTGAACTAGTAGGTTTAGCTGAAGAGCCAAGAAAAATGGTAATAACAGGAGTAGAAATGTTCAGAAAGTTATTAGACCAAGCACAAGCTGGAGATAACATAGGAGCATTAATAAGAGGTGTACAAAGAAATGAAATAGAAAGAGGACAAGTTTTAGCTAAGCCAGGAACTGTTAAGCCTCACACTAAGTTCAATGCAGAAGTATACGTATTAAAGAAAGAAGAAGGAGGAAGACATACTCCATTCTTCGATGGATACAGACCTCAATTCTACTTCAGAACAACTGACGTAACAGGAGCTTGTAAGTTACCAGAAGGTGTAGAAATGGTTATGCCTGGAGATAACATCCAAATGAATATAGAGTTAATAAACTCAATAGCAATAGAAGAAGGATTAAGATTTGCAATAAGAGAAGGTGGAAGAACAGTAGCATCAGGTGTTGTTTCTTCTATAATAGAGTAATTCTCTTATCTTAAATATAAGTTTAAAAAACTAAAAAAAAGAGGGGGATATCCTCCTCTTTTTTTAACTTGAAACTAACAAAAACATTGACATGCCTACTAATTTATGATAATTTATATGAGGTGATGATTCAAAAACGATAAATTGAACCTATTATACAGAGTAGGCAATAAAGTTAACAATATATATATTGTATTTACGAGTTGGAGGTGTAGCAGATGAGAGTTAAAGTAACTTTAGCATGTACAGAGTGTAAGCAAAGAAACTACAACACTACTAAAAACAAAAAGAATAACCCAGATAGAATAGAATTACAAAAATATTGTAGATTCTGTAAGAAGCATACTGCTCATAAAGAAACAAAATAGTTTTTATTAAGGATGTGAGTGTGGAATGGCTGCCCAAATAAATGAAAGTCCAAGAACTAAAAAGAAATTTAGTTTCGTTAGATATGTTAAGGAAACTAAAAGTGAATTAAAAAGAGTTACGTGGCCAACAAAGAAAGAGCTTTTAAAAAACACAGGGATTGTTTTAACTGTTGTTGTTTCGGCTACTATCTTAGTATGGGCTTTAGATAGTGTATTATCTGGTGCACTAAATCTAATACTAAAATAGAAAGGGAGAATCAGAATGTCGGAATTACAAGAGGCTAGATGGTATGTAGTACATACTTATTCAGGTCATGAAAATAAAGTTAAAGCAACAATTGAAAAAGCTGTTAAAACTAGAGGTATGGAGGATTGCATAACTCAAGTGGTTGTCCCTACTGAAGATGTAGTTGAGACTACAAAAACTGGGAAAGAAAAAACTAGACAACGTAAGGTATTTCCAGGGTACGTGCTAGTAAAAATGGTTATTACTGATGAATCTTGGTATGTCGTAAGAAATACTAAAGGAGTTACTGGATTTGTAGGACCAGGTTCTAAACCAGTTCCTTTAAGTGAAGAAGAAGTAATAACTATGGGCATAGATACAGCTGTTCCTAAATTAGTAAGCGGAGACATAAATTTTGAAATTGGCGAAGTGATAAAGGTTGCTAACGGTCCTTTTGAAGGACAAATAGGAACTATAGAAGAAATAGACCTGGAATCAAAAGAAGTAAAAGTGTGTATAGATGCTTTTGGTAAAAAAACTCTATTTGCAATAGACTACAAAGGCATAGAAAAATATAACTAGAGAATAAATAATCTGAGGAGGTGCGCTCAATGGCTAAAAAAGTTATAGGTCAAATAAAATTACAAATACCTGCAGGGAAAGCTACACCAGCTCCACCAGTTGGACCAGCATTAGGACAACACGGTGTTAACATAATGGGATTCACAAAGGAATTCAATGCTAAAACTGCAGATCAAGCTGGGATGATAATACCAGTTGTTATAACTGTATATCAAGATAGATCTTTCAGTTTCATAACAAAAACTCCTCCAGCTGCAGTATTATTAAAGAAAGCTGCTGGATTAGATACTGCTTCAGGAGAGCCAAATAAGAAGAAGGTTGCTACTTTATCTTCAGCTAAGATAAGAGAAATAGCTGAGTTAAAAATGCCTGACTTAAACGCTGCTTCAGTAGAATCTGCTATGAGAATGATAGCTGGTACTGCAAGAAGTATGGGTATCGTTGTTGAAGACTAATTAATATTAGATTAGTTATCTTCGCTTGAAAAAGTGGGAGGTAAAAAACCAATATAACCACAAGGAGGACATGAAAAATGGCTAAAAAAGGTAAAAAATACGTAGAAGCTTTAAGTAAGATAGATAAAACTAGATTATATGATGCTTCAGAAGCTTTAGCTTTAGTTGCAGAAGTTGCTACTGCTAAGTTTGATGAGACTGTAGAAGCTCATATAAAGTTAGGTGTTGACTCAAGACACGCTGACCAACAAGTAAGAGGTGCGGTTGTATTACCACACGGAACTGGTAAAACTAAAAGAGTTTTAGTTTTTGCTAAAGGTGCAAAAGCTGAAGAAGCTACAAATGCTGGTGCTGACTTTGTAGGTGCTGAAGAATTAGTACAAAAAATACAAGGTGAAAACTGGTTTGAATTTGATGTAATTGTTGCTACTCCAGACATGATGGGTGTAGTAGGTAGATTAGGTAGAGTATTAGGACCTAAAGGTTTAATGCCAAACCCTAAATCAGGAACAGTTACTTTTGATGTAGCTAAGGCTATAGATGAAATAAAAGCTGGTAAAGTTGAATATAGATTAGATAAAACTAACATAATACACGTTCCAGTAGGAAAAGTATCTTTCGGTGGAGAAAAGTTAACTGAAAACTTTGCTGCATTAATGGATGCTATAGTTAAGGCTAAGCCTGCTGCTGCTAAGGGACAATACTTAAAGAGCGTAGCTGTTACTTCAACTATGGGACCAGGAGTTAAAGTTAACCCTGCTAAAATAGCTGAATAATAAAAGCTTGACATTAATAAATAACGATGTTAAAATAATATTCGTTAATAAATAAAAAAGAATAGATTTGCCGTAGACAGTAGGTGCTTTAAGCTTAATATCCTACCGAGGTTTTAGATAAATTTTGATGCTAAAGCTTTTGTATGTCTATATGATTACAAAAGCTTTTATAAGTTGCGGCAGATAAAACCTATCGGATGAAGGAGGTGCTGACCAGATGAGAAAAGCTATAGAAGTAAAATCACATGTTGTTGCTGAAATAGTTGAGAAGTTACAAAACTGTTCTTCTGCTATAGTTGTTGATTACAAAGGATTAACAGTTGAAGAAGTAACTGAATTAAGAAAGAAAATGAGAGAAGCTGGTGTTGAATACAAAGTATACAAAAACACTTTAGTTAGAAAAGCAGCTAAAGAAGTTGGTATAGAACAATTCAATGACGAATTATTAGTAGGAACAAATGCGATAGCATTCGGACACGAAGATCCAGTTGCTCCAGCTAGAATAATAAAAGAATTTATGGATTCTCATCCAAAAATGGAATTAAAAATGGGTGTAGTTGAAGGAGAATTCTACGGTAGAGAAGATATCGTTGCATTCGCTAATATACCATCAAGAGAAGTACTTCTTGCTAAATTACTTGGAAGCTTAAAAGCTCCAGTATCAAACTTTGCATACTTATTAGATGCAATGATCAAGAAGCAAGAAGGTCAAGAAGCTTAATAACAGCTTAAGAAATAAGAAAAAAATAACAATTATTAATTGAAAAGAATATAATTCGGAGGTGCTAACAATGACAATAGAACAAATATTAGAAGCTATAGAAAACATGAAAGTTTTAGAATTAAATGAATTAGTTAAAGCTGCAGAAGAGAAATTCGGAGTATCTGCTTCAGCTCCAGTTATGATGGCTGGTGCTGTTGCTGGTGGAGCTGCTGAAGAGAAAACTGAGTTTGACTTAGTATTAACAAGTGCTGGATCTTCAAAAGTTGGAGTTATAAAAGCTGTTAGAGAAATAACTGGATTAGGATTAAAAGAAGCTAAAGAATTAGTTGACAATGCTCCTAAGACATTAAAAGAAGCAGTTTCTAAAGACGAAGCTGAACAAATGAAAGAAAAGTTAGAAGCTGCTGGAGCTTCAGTAGAAGTTAAGTAGTTTTCTTTTAAAGAAGATGTCCTTTAGGGCATCTTTTTTTTTCCTCAAATGCAAAAAATAACAGTATATTTTTTGAAAAAGCGAATTAGAGGATGATTTTTTGAACATAATAGATAATGCATGTTTTATGTCGAACAAAAAAAGCTAATATTATGCATATACATAAAAGTTATATATTGAAAAAAGCTTGCAATTATGTTAGAATTATTAGATGCGTTAGAATAAACTATGGTTTTATTTTTAATTATTGAGAGGTGAAAAGTGAATGCCACATCCTGTCACGATAGGTAAGAGAACTAGAATGAGCTACTCAAAAATAAAAGAGATAGCTGATGTACCAAATCTTATAGAGATACAATGCGATTCCTATGAGTGGTTTTTAAAAGAAGGTTTAAAAGAAGTGTTTGAAGACATTTCACCTATAGAAGATTATACAGGTAATCTTATATTAGAATTTGTTGATTATTCTTTAGACGAGAAACCGAAGTATGACATAGAAGAATGTAAAGAAAGAGATGCAACATATTGTGCACCTCTAAAAGTTAAAGTAAGACTTATAAATAAAGAAACAGGTGAAATAAAAGAACAAGAAGTATTTATGGGTGACTTCCCTTTAATGACAGAAAAGGGAACTTTCATAATAAACGGAGCAGAAAGAGTTATAGTAAGTCAATTAGTTAGATCTCCTGGAGTTTACTATGCTCAAGAAATGGATAAGTCAGGTAAAAGACTTATATCATCTACTGTTATACCAAACAGAGGTGCGTGGTTAGAATATGAAACTGATTCTAATGATGTTATATCTGTAAGAGTTGACAGAACAAGAAAACAACCTGTTACAGTCTTATTAAGAGCATTTGGAATAGGTTCAGATGCAGAGATAATAGAGCTATTAGGCGAAGATGAAAGATTAATGGCTACATTAGAAAAAGATAACACAAAAACTGTTGAAGAAGGTCTTATAGAAATATACAAAAAGTTAAGACCAGGTGAACCTCCAACAGTAGAAAGTGCATCATCATTATTAAATGCATTATTCTTTGATGCTAAGAGATATGACTTAGCTAAAGTTGGTAGATACAAGTTCAACAAGAAACTTGCGTTATGCTATAGAATAATGAATAAAATTTCAGCGAACGATATTATAAATCCAGAAACAGGGGAAGTATTTGTTAAAGCTGAAGAAAAAATATCTTTAGAGGTAGCTGTTGCTATACAAAACTCAGGAATAAATGTTGTTGAGTTATTGACTGAAGATGAAAAAGTTGTGAAAGTTATAGGGAATAACTTTGTAGATATAAAATCACATATAAACTTTGATATAGACGATTTAAATATAAAAGAAAAAGTTCACTACCCAACTTTAAAAGAGATTTTAGATGAGTATAGTGAAGAAGAAGAAATAAAAGAAGCTATAAAATCTAGAATGAAAGAACTTATACCAAAGCATATATTATTAGATGACATAATTGCTTCTATAAGCTACCAATTTAATATATTCTATGGAATAGGTAATATAGATGATATAGATCATTTAGGAAACAGAAGAATAAGATCAGTTGGTGAATTACTACAAAACCAAGTTAGAATAGGTCTTTCAAGAATGGAAAGAGTTATAAAGGAAAGAATGACGGTTCAAGATATGGAATCTATAACTCCTCAAGCATTAGTAAACATAAGACCTGTTTCAGCTGCAATAAAAGAATTCTTTGGTAGTTCTCAGCTATCACAATTCATGGACCAAACAAACCCATTATCAGAGTTAACTCATAAGAGAAGACTATCAGCACTTGGACCAGGAGGACTTTCAAGAGAAAGAGCTGGATTCGAAGTTCGTGACGTTCACCATTCTCACTACGGAAGAATGTGTCCGATAGAGACTCCAGAGGGACCAAACATCGGTCTTATAAACTCTCTAGGAACATATGCAAAAATAAATGAATTTGGATTTATAGAATCTCCTTATAGAAAATACGATAAGGATAGCGAAAAAGTTACAGATGAAATACATTACTTAACAGCTGACGAAGAAGATTTATTCATAAGAGCTCAAGCAAATGAGCCTTTAGATGATAATGATGCATTCGTAAACAGCAGAGTTGTATGTAGAACTGTAAATGGTGCCATGGAATTAGTTCCTACTGATAAAGTTGACTACATGGATATATCTCCTAAGCAAGTTGTGTCTATAGCAACAGCTATGATACCATTCTTAGAGAATGATGACGCCAACCGTGCGCTTATGGGATCAAACATGCAACGTCAAGCAGTGCCACTAGTAAGAAGAGAAGCACCTATAATAGGTACAGGTGTTGAATATAGAGCTGCTAAAGACTCTGGAGCAGTTGTAGTTGCTAAAAATGCTGGTATAGCAGAAAGAGTAAGTGCAGAAGAGATAATCATAAGAAGAGAAGATGGAAATAAAGATAGATATAAGTTACTTAAGTTTAAGCGTTCAAACCAAGGTACTTGTATAAATCAAACTCCTATAATAAATAAAAATGATAAGATAGAAGCTGGAGATGTTATAGCTGACGGACCATCTACTGAGATGGGAGAAGTAGCTTTAGGAAGAAACTGCTTCATAGCATTCATGACATGGGAAGGTTACAACTATGAGGATGCTATCTTAATAAATGAAAGACTTGTAAAAGAAGACAGACTATCTACTATTCATATAGAAGAATATGAATGTGAAGCTAGAGATACTAAATTAGGACCAGAAGAAATAACTAGAGATATACCTAACGTTGGAGAAAGTGCTATAAAGAACTTAGACGAAAGAGGTGTAATCAGAATAGGGGCAGAAGTTGACTCTGGAGATATATTAGTAGGTAAAGTAACTCCTAAAGGAGAAACAGAACTTACTGCAGAGGAAAGACTACTTCGTGCTATATTCGGAGAAAAAGCTAGGGAAGTTAGAGATACTTCATTAAAAGTACCTCATGGAGAATCTGGTATAATAGTTGACGTAAAAGTATTCACAAGAGAAAACGGAGATGATCTATCTCCAGGAGTTAATGAATTAGTTAGATGTTATATAGCTAAGAAGAGAAAAATAAGAGTTGGAGATAAAATGGCCGGACGTCATGGTAACAAAGGGGTTATATCAAGAGTATTACCTGAAGAAGACATGCCGTTCATGGAAAATGGTCAGCCACTTGATATAGTTCTTAACCCACAAGGTATACCATCTCGTATGAACATCGGACAGGTTCTTGAGGTTCATTTAGGTCTTGCTGCTAAAACTTTAGGATGGCATGTAGCTACATCAGTATTTGATGGAGCGAAAGAGCCAGATATAAGAAAGGCACTACTAGAAGCAGGATATCCAGATGATGGAAAAGTAACTTTATATGATGGTAGAACTGGAGATGTCTTTGACAATAGAATTACAGTTGGATACATGTATATGTTAAAACTACATCACTTAGTTGATGATAAGTTACATGCAAGAAGTACAGGACCATACTCTTTAGTAACTCAACAACCGCTTGGTGGTAAAGCACAATTCGGTGGTCAGAGATTCGGAGAGATGGAGGTTTGGGCATTAGAAGCATATGGTGCTGCTCACATACTTCAAGAAATTCTTACAGTTAAGTCAGATGACGTTGTAGGACGTGTTAGAACTTACGAAGCTATCGTTAAAGGTGAAAATATACCTGAACCAGGTATACCAGAATCATTTAAAGTTTTAATAAAAGAACTTCAAAGTTTATGCTTAGATGTAAAAGTATTAACAGAAGAAGATAAAGAAATCGAAGTAAGAGAGTCTATAGATATAGATGAAGATGCTAAAGAGTTTGAATTGGATATTATGGAAAACATAAGCGAACTTGAAGAAAATAGCATAGTTGAAGAAATAGATGATCTTGAAACATCAGAAGAAGTAGAAGAATTAGAATTTGAAGAAGACGTAGTTTACGAAGACTTAAATTACGACGATGAAGACTTTGATATATAGTTTCTTATTTTAAGTAAATCTCAAATAGAAGGGAGAGAACTCCTTGTTTGAACTAAACAATTTCGAGTCAATAAAAATAGCATTGGCTTCTCCAGAAAAAATAAGACAATGGTCTAGAGGAGAAGTAAAAAAGCCTGAAACAATAAACTACCGTACACTTAAACCTGAGAAAGATGGTCTTTTCTGTGAAAGAATATTTGGACCGCAAAAGGACTGGGAGTGTCACTGTGGAAAATACAGAAGAGTTAGATACAAAGGTGTTGTTTGTGATAGATGTGGAGTAGAAGTAACTAAAGCAAAGGTAAGAAGAGAAAGAATGGGACATATAGAGCTAGCAGCTCCTATGTCTCATATCTGGTACTTCAAAGGTATACCAAGTAGAATGGGACTTCTACTTGATATGTCTCCTAGATCATTAGAAAAAATATTATACTTTGCATCTTATGTAGTAACTAATCCTGGTGAAACTGGATTAAATGAAAAGCAATTATTAACAGAAAAAGAATACAGAACTGCTGTAGAAAAGTACGGATATAATACTTTCGAAGTAGGAATGGGAGCTGAAGCTGTTAAGAAGCTTTTACAAAACATAGATTTAGAGCAACAAAGTAAAGAATTAAGAGCTGAACTAAAAGATAGTACAGGTCAAAAAAGAGTTAGAACTATAAGAAGATTAGAAGTTGTAGAAGCATTTAAGAAATCTGGAAATAAACCAGAGTGGATGATATTAGATGCTATTCCAGTTATACCACCTGATTTAAGACCGATGGTTCAATTAGATGGAGGAAGATTTGCAACATCTGACTTAAATGACTTATACAGAAGAGTTATAAATAGAAATAATAGATTAAAGAGATTATTAGAGCTTGGAGCTCCAGATATCATTGTAAGAAATGAGAAGAGAATGCTTCAAGAAGCTGTAGATGCTTTAATAGACAATGGTAGAAGAGGTAGACCAGTAACTGGACCAGGAAATAGACCATTAAAGTCGTTATCAGATATGCTTAAAGGTAAGCAAGGACGTTTCCGTCAAAACTTACTTGGTAAGCGTGTTGACTACTCAGGACGTTCTGTTATAGTTGTTGGACCAGAACTTAAATTCTATCAATGTGGTCTTCCTAAGAAGATGGCTCTTGAATTATTCAAGCCATTTGTTATGGATAGATTAGTTAAAGAAGGATATGCACACAACATAAAAAGTGCAAAATCTATAGTAGAAAAAGTTAAACCGGAAGTTTGGGACGTATTAGAAGATGTTATAGAAGGACATCCAGTAATGCTTAACCGTGCTCCGACTCTTCATAGATTAGGTATACAAGCATTTGAACCAGTTTTAGTTGAAGGAAAAGCTATAAAGTTACATCCATTAGTATGTACAGCATACAACGCTGACTTCGATGGTGACCAAATGGCGGTACACGTTCCTTTATCTGTTGAAGCCCAAGCTGAGGCAAGATTCTTAATGTTATCTGTAAATAACATACTTGCTCCTAAAGATGGTTCTCCTATAACTACTCCTTCTCAGGATATGGTTTTAGGATGCTACTACTTAACAATAGAAGCTCAAGAAGGTGCTAGAGGTACTGGAATGATCTTCAAAGATTATAATGAAATGATGCTTGCTTATGATAATAAGGCAGTTACATTACACTCATTAGTTAAAGTAAGAAGAACTGTTGAGGGTGTTGGAACTCAATTAGTAGAAGCGACTGTTGGTAGATTTATATTCAATGAAAATATACCTCAAGACTTAGGATTCGTTGATAGAAACGAAGATAAATTTGCTTTAGAAGTAGATTTCTTAGCAGATAAAAAGTCTTTAGGAAAAATAATAGATAAGTGTTTCAGAAAACATGGAAACACAGTAACTGCTGAGATGTTAGACCATATAAAATCTTTAGGATTTAAATATTCTACAAGAGGTGGTATAACTGTTGCAGTTGCAGATATGAAAATACCAGAAGCTAAGAAAGGTTATATAACTGAAGCTGAAGGTAAGGTTGATAAATATGAAAAAGCATATAGAAGAGGTCTTATATCTAACGAGGAAAGATATGAGAGAGTAATAGAAACTTGGACAGAGACTACTGAAAAAGTTACAGATGCTCTTATGGCTAACCTAGATAGATTAAACAACATCTTCATAATGGCTCACTCTGGAGCCAGAGGTTCTAAGAACCAGATAAGACAGTTAGCTGGTATGCGTGGTCTGATGGCCAATGCATCTGGTAAGACAGTTGAAATACCAGTTAAATCTAACTTCCGTGAAGGTTTATCAGTACTTGAATACTTCACATCTTCACATGGAGCTAGAAAGGGTCTTGCCGATACAGCTCTACGTACAGCTGACTCAGGATACTTAACAAGAAGACTTGTTGATGTCAGTCAAGATGTTATTGTTAGGGATGTTGACTGTGGAACAACAGAAGATACAGAAATCTTTGCAATAAAAGATGGAAATGAAGTAATAGAAGAACTATATGATAGAATAGTTGGAAGATATACTATAGATCCTGTAATTCACCCAGAAACAGGTGAAGTAATCGTTGAAGCTGATGCTATGATACAAGAAGATCAAGCTGAAAAGATTATCGAGGCTGGAATAAAAATAGTTAAGATAAGAACAGTTCTTAATTGTAGAACTAACCATGGAGTATGTTCTAAGTGTTATGGTAGAAACTTAGCTACTGGTAAAGAAGTTAATATAGGAGAAGCTGTTGGTATAATAGCTGCTCAATCAATCGGTGAACCTGGTACTCAGCTTACAATGCGTACATTCCATACAGGTGGGGTTGCCGGAGGAGATATAACACAAGGTCTTCCAAGGGTAGAGGAATTATTTGAAGCTAGAAAGCCAAAAGGTCTTGCTACGATAACTGAAGTATCAGGTAGAGTAGAGATAGATGAAACTGGTAAAAGAAAAGAAGCTACAGTAGTTCCAGAACAAGGTGAAGCGCAAGTATATGCTATACCATATGGTTCAAGATTAAGAGTTAAGAATGGTCAATTTGTAGAAGCTGGAGAAGCTTTAACTCAAGGATCAATAAATCCTCATGATATAGTAAGAGTTAAAGGTATTGAAGGTGTTCAAGACTATGTTGTTAAAGAGGTTCAAAGAGTTTATAGAATGCAAGGGGTTGACATCAACGATAAACATATAGAAGTAATTGTTAGACAAATGCTATCTAAAGTTAAAGTTGAAGATCCAGGTGATACTGATTTATTACCAGGAGGATATGAAGATGTTCTTACATTCAATAAAACAAATGAAGAAGCTGAAGCTCAAGGTCTAAGACCTGCATCAGCTAAGAGAGTTTTACTTGGTATAACTAAAGCTTCTCTTGCAACAGAATCTTTCTTATCAGCTGCATCATTCCAAGAAACTACTAGAGTATTAACAGAAGCTGCTATAAAAGGAAAAGAAGATCACTTAATAGGTCTTAAAGAAAATGTTATAATAGGTAAGTTAATACCAGCAGGAACAGGAATGAAGAGATACAAAAATATAGCAGTTGAAAAAATAGAAGAATAATTTTACTTTGTTATATAAACTAAACATCCTTGACATAAGGTGTCGCTGATGCTAAAATGTAAAGGTATGTGAAGTAAAGATATTAAATATTACTAAGGGCTAAGCTCTTAGTAATATTTTAAATATATTTTATTTTAACTAATAAAAAGCATAATAATATGCACCAAACTAAAGAGCTAAAACCACAAATGTGTGTTATAGACATTTATTGCAATGTAGCATACCTGCTACATATTATATCAGTATGAGCCCATATTGATGTAGTTGGCGGTCATTTAAGATCGAAAAATTTGGAAGGAGGTGCAGATGATGCCAACAATTAACCAATTAGTTCGTAAGAGAAGAAAAGCGATAGAAAAGAAATCTACTGCTCCAGCATTACAAAAAGGATACGATTCTTTACACAAGAAATCAACTGATACTAGTGCTCCACAAAAAAGAGGGGTTTGTACTTCAGTTAAAACATTTACTCCTAAGAAACCTAACTCAGCTTTAAGAAAAGTTGCCAGAGTTAGATTAACTAACGGTATAGAAGTTTCTGCTTATATACCAGGAGAAGGACACAACTTACAAGAACATAGTGTTGTTCTTATAAGAGGAGGAAGAGTTAAAGACCTTCCAGGGGTTAGATACCACATATTAAGAGGTACATTAGACACAGCTGGTGTTGATAAGAGAATGCAAGCTAGATCTAAGTACGGTGCTAAGAGACCTAAACCTGCAAAAAAATAAGCAATTAAAAATCAATTTCAATTATAGTTCGGTGCTTTAAATATATAGATATTTATGGCATCACGGCGTTTTATATGATGTCGAGTACCTATGATTTAAGATTAAATAATTAAGGAGGGAAGCAAAATGCCAAGAAAAGGTAATGTTCCAAAAAGAGAAGTTTTACCAGATCCATTATATGGAAGTAAGGTAGTAACTAAGTTAATAAATAACTTAATGATAGATGGGAAAAAAGGGAAATCTCAAAAGATAGTATATGATGCTTTCGAGATAATCGCTGAAAAAACTGGAGAAAATGCTTTAGAAATTTTCGAAGCAGCTATGGAAAATATAATGCCTGTTTTAGAGGTTAAAGCTAGAAGAGTTGGTGGAGCTAACTACCAAGTTCCAATTGAGGTTAGACCTGAAAGAAGACAAACTTTAGGATTAAGATGGTTAGTAAACTATACTAGAGCTCGTGGTGAAAAAGGTATGGTTGAAAAGCTAGCTAAAGAAATAATGGATGCTGCTAACAATACGGGAGCTTCTGTTAAGAAGAAAGAAGATACTCATAAGATGGCAGAAGCTAATAAAGCATTTGCTCACTACAGATTCTAATAAGAGGATATATTTGATATCCTTTTATTAGATAGGATGTCGTAAGGAGGAGAATCATGGCTAGAAAGTTTCCTTTAGAAAGAACTAGAAATATAGGAATCATGGCTCATATAGATGCTGGAAAAACTACTACTACAGAAAGAATCCTATTCTATACAGGGCAAACTCATAAAATAGGAGAAACTCACGAAGGAGCTTCTCAAATGGACTGGATGGAGCAAGAGAAGGAGAGAGGTATAACAATAACTTCTGCTGCTACTACTGCTGCTTGGAAAGACCATAGAATAAATATAATAGATACACCAGGACACGTCGATTTCACAGTTGAGGTTGAAAGATCTCTAAGAGTTCTTGACGGTTCAGTTGCAGTTTTCTGTGCTAAAGGTGGGGTTGAACCTCAATCTGAGAATGTATGGAGACAAGCTGATAACTACGGAGTACCTAGAGTTGCATTCGTAAATAAAATGGACATCATGGGTGCAGACTTCTACAATGTTGTAGCTATGATGAAAGATAGATTAGCTGCTAATGCAGTTCCAGTTCAATTACCAATAGGTAAAGAAGACTGGTTAGAAGGAGAAGTTGACCTTGTAGAAATGTGTGCTCACATATACAAAGATGACTTAGGTGTAGAAATAATAAAAACAGAAATACCAGAAGATATGAAAGAATTAGCTCAAGAGTGGAGAGAAAAGCTTGTAGAAGCTGTTGCTGAAACTGATGAAGAGTTAATGATGAAATACCTTGAAGGTGAAGAATTAACTGTTGAAGAAATAAAGACTGCTCTAAGAAAAGCTACTATAGCATGTGAACTTAACCCAGTATTCTGTGGTTCTGCTTACAAGAACAAAGGGGTTCAGTTATTATTAGATGGTGTTGTTGATTACTTACCAGCTCCAACTGATATACCTTCTATAAAAGGTATATTAGAAGATGGTGAAGAAGCAGAAAGACATTCATCTGATGAAGAACCATTCTCAGCTTTAGCATTCAAAATAATGACTGACCCATTTGTTGGGAAGTTAGCATTCTTCAGAGTTTACTCTGGGGTAATATCAAGTGGATCTTATCTTTTAAACTCTACTAAAAACAAGAGAGAAAGATTAGGACGTATACTACAAATGCATGCTAATACTAGAGAAGAAATAACAGAAGTGTATGCAGGAGATATCGCTGCAGCTGTTGGATTAAAAGATACTACTACTGGAGATACTTTATGTGATCCAGGTCATCCAATAGTACTTGAGACTATGGAATTCCCTGAGCCAGTTATATCTGTTGCTATAGAGCCTAAGTCAAAAGCTGCTCAAGAAAAAATGGGTGTAGCTCTTCAAAAGTTAGTTGAAGAGGATCCAACTTTCAGAGTTAGAACTGACGAAGAAACAGGACAAACTATAATATCAGGTATGGGTGAATTACACTTAGAGATAATAGTTGATAGATTATTAAGAGAATTCAAAGTTGAAGCTAACGTTGGAGCTCCACAAGTTGCTTATAGAGAGACTATAACTCAACCAGTTGATATAGAATATAAATATTCTAAACAATCAGGTGGTAGAGGTCAATACGGTCACGTTAAGATTAGAGTTAATCCTCAAGAGCCAGGAGCAGGATACAAATTTGAAAACAAAACTGTTGGTGGATCTGTACCAAAAGAGTACGTTGGACCAACAGATGCAGGTATACAAGGTGCTATGGCATCTGGTGTAGTTGCTGGATTCCCAGTTGTTGACGTTGCTGTTGAGTTATACGATGGTTCTTACCATGAAGTCGATTCATCAGAAATGGCATTCAAAATGGCTGGTTCTATGGCTATGAAGGACGCTCTTAAGAGAGGAAACTCTGTATTACTTGAGCCATACTTCAAAGTTGAAGTTGTTACTCCAGAAGAATACATGGGAGACGTTATGGGTGGATTAAACTCTAAGAGAGGTTTAATACAAGGTATGGAAGCTAGATCTGGTGCACAAGTTATAAATGCATTCGTTCCACTTTCAGAAATGTTTGGATACTCTACAGAGTTAAGATCTTCTACTCAAGGTCGTGCAACATACACTATGATATTCGACCATTATGAGCAAGTTCCAGCTTCAGTTGCTAAGAAAATAGCTGAAGGTAAATAATTAATTAATTTAATTAATTTTGTATATAATAAATAAGTAAGGCGAGGGAATCCTCGTCTTACAAAAAATAAAACCAATATTAAAGGGAGGAATTCAAAATGGCTAAAGCTAAATTTGAAAGAAACAAGCCACACGTTAATATAGGAACAATAGGTCACGTTGACCACGGTAAAACTACATTAACTGCAGCTATAACAAAAACATTATTCGATAGATATCAATTAGGGGAAGCAGTAGATTTCGCTAATATAGATAAAGCTCCAGAAGAAAGAGAAAGAGGAATCACAATATCAACTGCTCACGTTGAATATGAGACTCCAAACAGACATTACGCTCACGTTGACTGCCCAGGACACGCTGACTACGTTAAGAACATGATAACAGGTGCTGCTCAAATGGACGGTGCTATATTAGTTTGTTCTGCAACTGATGGACCAATGCCTCAAACAAGAGAGCATATATTATTATCAAGACAAGTTGGTGTACCATACATAGTAGTATTCTTAAACAAATGTGATATGGTAGACGATGAAGAATTATTAGAGTTAGTTGAAATGGAAGTTAGAGACTTATTAAATGAGTACGAATTCCCAGGAGATGACACTCCAATAGTAAGAGGATCTGCTTTAATGGCATTACAAGATTCTTCTTCAGAGTGGGGAGATAAGATAGTTGAATTATTCGAGCAAATAGACGAATATATACCAGCTCCAGAGAGAGATGTAGATAAAGACTTCTTAATGCCAGTAGAAGACGTATTCTCTATAACAGGTAGAGGAACAGTTGCTACAGGTAGAGTTGAAAGAGGAGTATTAAAGGTTCAAGACGAAGTTGAACTAGTAGGTTTAGCTGAAGAGCCAAGAAAAATGGTAATAACAGGAGTAGAAATGTTCAGAAAGTTATTAGACCAAGCACAAGCTGGAGATAACATAGGAGCATTAATAAGAGGTGTACAAAGAAATGAAATAGAAAGAGGACAAGTTTTAGCTAAGCCAGGAACTGTTAAGCCTCACACTAAGTTCAATGCAGAAGTATACGTATTAAAGAAAGAAGAAGGAGGAAGACATACTCCATTCTTCGATGGATACAGACCTCAATTCTACTTCAGAACAACTGACGTAACAGGAGCTTGTAAGTTACCAGAAGGTGTAGAAATGGTTATGCCTGGAGATAACATCCAAATGAATATAGAGTTAATAAACTCAATAGCAATAGAAGAAGGATTAAGATTTGCAATAAGAGAAGGTGGAAGAACAGTAGCATCAGGTGTTGTTTCTTCTATAATAGAGTAATCTATTATCCACTATATATATAAAAGGAAGATGTTTGACATCTTCCTTTTTTTATTGGATTATTTAAAAATAAAAAACATTGACAAAATTGTTGAAAGAATATATACTATCCTAGTACCCGTTAAGATTCTCAACACAAAATTTGTAGTAAGTTTTACATACAAAAAATATTTTGTAAAATTATAAAAAAAACTTGAAAAAAAGTAAAAAATAATATAAAATATAATAGTGTGCTTGAGAGATGCGAAATGAAAGACAAGTAAAGTAATATCCTAGAGATAGGCGACGAGATGCCGATTTTTAAAAAAACACAACACACCCGGAACTGTGTATCGGTATCAGTCGTGCGTAACCAAAAAAATTAAACGTACGATAAAGGAGGGAAACTAAAATGGCTAACAATGGAAAAATAAGAATAAGATTAAAGTCATATGATCACAAATTATTAGATTTTTCAGCTGCTAAAATAGTTGAAACTGCTAAAAAAGCTGGATCACAAGTTTCAGGACCTGTGCCACTACCAACTGAAAAGCAAGTTGTAACTATATTAAGAGCTGTACACAAGTATAAGGACTCTAGAGAGCAATTCGAAATGAGAACTCATAAGAGATTAATAGACATAGCAAACCCAACACCTAAGACAGTTGACTCATTAATGAAGTTAGACTTACCAGCTGGTGTTGATATAGAAATAAAGTTATAAGATAAGCCTCTAAGATACGATCCTATAAGGCAACTATCTTAGAATGATTATGAGAAATCATAATCCGCTGTAAGATTATAGGAGGTGCGATATGAAAGGAATATTAGGAAAAAAGTTAGGAATGACTCAAATATTCACTGAAGCAGGGAATGTAGTACCTGTAACTGTTGTTGAAGCAGGACCAGTAGTGGTTACTCAAATAAAGACAACAGAAAAAGAAGGATACAATGCAGTTCAAGTAGGTTTTGCAGATGCTAAAGAGAAATCTTTAAACAAGCCTCAAAAAGGACATCTTGCTGCTGCTAACGTATTAAAGAAACACTTAAAAGAATTCAGAATGGATTCAGTAGAAGAGTTCACAGTAGGACAAGAAATGAAAGCTGATATATTTGCAGCTGGAGAAATGATAGATGTTACTGGAACAAGTAAAGGTAAGGGATTCCAAGGTCCAATAAAGAGACATGGTCAATCAAGAGGTCCTGAATCTCACGGTTCTAGATACCACAGAAGACCAGGTTCAATGGGAGCATGTTCTTTCCCAGGTAGAGTTTTCAAAAACAAAAAACTTGCTGGTCACATGGGTAGCGTTACAGTAACTGTTCAAAACTTAGAAGTAGTTAGAGTAGATGCTGATAAGAACCTTATATTAGTTAAGGGTGCTATACCAGGAGCTAAAGGTTCAGTAGTAACTATAAAAGAAGCAGTAAAGGCTTCTAAATAATAACTAACCTAAGAAAGGAGGAAGCACAATGCCAAAATTAAATATATTAAATGTTAATGGACAAAATGTTGGAGAAATCGAATTAGCAGAAGCTATATTCGGTGTTGAAGTTAACGAGCACGTATTATACGAAGTAGTTAAAAATCAATTAGCAAACAAGAGACAAGGTACTCAATCTGCTAAAACTAGAGCAGAAGTTAGAGGTGGCGGAAGAAAACCTTGGAAACAAAAAGGAACTGGTAGAGCTAGACAAGGTTCTATAAGAGCTGTACAATGGGTTGGTGGAGGAGTTGCTTTTGCACCTAAGCCAAGAGATTACAGTTACACTTTACCAAAGAAAGTTAGAAGATTAGCTATAAAATCAGCTTTATCATCTAAAGTTCAAAACAACGAAATAATAGTTTTAGATGCTTTAAATATGGAAGCTCCAAAAACTAAAGAATTCGTTCAAATATTAAAGAACATAAATGCTTCTAAGAAAGCTTTAGTAGTAACAGCTGAAAAGAACGAGAACGTTGTAAAATCAGCTAGAAACATAGAAGGTGTTCAAGCTGCTACAGTTAATACTATAAACGTTTATGACATATTAAAGTACGATACTTTCGTAATAACTACAGACGCAGTTAAGAAAGTGGAGGAGGTGTACGCATAATGACTAATCCACATGATATAATAATGAAACCAGTTGTAACTGAACAAAGTATGACTGAAATGGTTGAAAAGAAATATACTTTTGTTGTTGCTAAAAGCGCAAACAAAACTGAAATAAAGAAAGCTGTAGAAAGCATATTCGGAGTTAAAGTTGATAAAGTAAATACTTTAAACTACGATGGAAAAGTTAAGAGAATGGGTAGAAACGAAGGAAGAACTGCAAGTTTCAAGAAAGCAGTAGTTAAGTTAACTGCTGATAGTAAAGAAATAGAATTCTTCCAAGGTATGTAATTAACCTTAATAAACAAAGGAGGGAAAACAGATGGCTATAAAAAAGTTTAGACCAACTTCTCCTGCCTTAAGACAAATGACAGTTTTAGTTTCTGATGAAATAACTTGTAATGAACCAGAAAGATCTCTTTTAGTTTCATTAAAAAAGAATTCTGGAAGAAACGTACATGGTAAAATAACTGTTCGTCACAGAGGTGGAGGAAACAGAAGAAAATATAGAATAATAGATTTCAAGAGAAATAAAGATGGAATACCTGCTAAGGTTGCTACTGTTGAGTATGATCCAAATAGAACTGCTAACATAGCATTATTAAACTATGCTGACGGTGAAAAAAGATATATACTAGCTCCAGTTGGAATACAAGTTGGAGATACTGTATTATCAGGACCAGAAGCTGATATAAAGCCAGGTAACGCAATGGCATTAAAAGATATGCCAGTTGGTACAGTAGTACACAACGTTGAATTAAAGCCAGGAAAA
The DNA here is from genome assembly GCF_019916025.1 of Paraclostridium bifermentans. Classification (NCBI taxonomy): domain Bacteria; kingdom Bacillati; phylum Bacillota; class Clostridia; order Peptostreptococcales; family Peptostreptococcaceae; genus Paraclostridium; species Paraclostridium bifermentans. The sequence goes on from NZ_CP079737.1 coordinate 84,340, forward strand.
GGAGCTCAGTTAGTTAGATCTGCTGGAGCATCTGCTCAATTAATGGCTAAAGAAGGAAAAACTGCATTACTAAGATTACCATCAGGTGAAATGAGATTAGTAAGCATAAATTGTAAAGCTACAATAGGACAAGTTGGAAACTTAGAACACGGTAACGTTGTTATAGGTAAAGCTGGTAGAAAAAGACATATGGGTATAAGACCTACAGTTAGAGGTTCTGTAATGAACCCTTGTGACCATCCACACGGTGGAGGGGAAGGTAGATCTCCAATAGGTAGAGCTAATCCAGTTACACCTTGGGGTAAACCAGCACTTGGATATAAAACTAGAAAGAAAAATAAAGCTTCTGATAAGTTAATAGTATCAAGAAGAACTAAGTAATAGATTTATTTTTGCTCGAAAGGAGGAAATAAAATGTCAAGATCAACTAAAAAAGGACCTTTTATACATGCAAGACTTTTAAAGAAGATAGAAGATATGAATGCTTCTGGAAATAGAGAAGTTATAAAGACTTGGTCAAGATCTTCAACTATATTCCCACAAATGGTTGAACATACAATAGCTGTACATGATGGAAGAAAACATGTGCCAGTTTATATAACTGAAGATATGGTTGGACACAAGTTAGGTGAATTCGTTCCTACAAGAACTTTCAAAGGGCACAAGGACGACGAAAAATCTAATAAGAGAAGATAATTAAAGATCTAACTAAGGAAGGAGGAAATTGTAATGGAAGCAAAAGCTACTGCAAAATACGTACGTGTATCACCTAGAAAAGCAGGTCAAATATGCGGCCTTGTTAGAGGAAAAAATGTTGATGAAGCTTTAGCAATATTAAAGTATACTCCAAGAGGAGCTGCTTCAATAATAGCTAAGGTTGTAAAATCAGCGAAAGCTAATGCAGAAAACAATCACGAGATGGATGTTGAAAATTTATATATAGCTTCAATAGTTGCTAATCAAGGACCAACTATGAAGAGATTCATGCCTAGAGCTATGGGTCGTGCAACTATGATAAGAAAGAGAACTTCTCATATAGAGGTTGTTCTTAAAGAGAAAAAATAATAATAGATAGGAGGGAAACACATGGGTCAAAAGGTTAATCCACACGGTTTAAGAGTCGGTGTTATAAAGGACTGGGACTCAAGATGGTTCGCAACTGATAAAAAAGAGTTCGGAAACTTATTATTAGAAGACCATAATATACGTAAATTCTTAAAGAATAAATTATACTCAGCTGGTGTTGCTAAGATAGAAATAGAAAGATCAGCAAACAAATTAAAGCTAGACTTACACGTTGCTAAGCCAGGTGTAGTTATAGGTAAAGGTGGAGCTGGAATAGAAGCTCTTAAAGCTGAGTTAGAAAAGATGACTAAGAAAAATGTTATAGTTAACATAGTAGAAGTTAGAAACCCAGATAGAGAAGCTCAATTAGTAGCTGAAAATATAGCTTTAGCTATAGAAAGAAGGGTTGCTTTCAGAAGAGCTATGAAGCAAGCAATACAAAGAGCTATGAAATCAGGAGTTAAAGGTATAAAAGTATCTGCTTCTGGTAGACTTGGTGGAGCTGAAATGGCTAGAACTGAAGGATACAGCGAAGGAAATGTACCTCTTCAAACAATAAGATCTGACATAGAGTACGGATTTGCTGAAGCAAACACTACTTATGGAAAGACTGGTATCAAAGTTTGGATATGCAACGGAGAAGTTTTACCAACTAGAAACGGTGTAAACCCAAGAGAAGATAGAAGAGATAACAATAGAAGAGATAGAAGAGACAATAGAAGAAACGATAGAAGAAACGACAGAAGAAATGATAGATCAAACAACAATAGATCAAACAACAGAGGACCAAGACCTCAAAGAACTGAGAATAAACAAGCTTAATAGAAGCACAGTTAAGGAAGGAGGAAAATACTCATGTTAATGCCAAAAAGAGTAAAACGTCGTAGAGTACACAGAGGTAGCTTAGCTGGAAAGGCTCATAAAGGTAACAAAGTTACTTATGGAGAGTTCGGTTTAGTTGCTTTAGAGCCATCTTGGATAACTTCTAACCAAATAGAAGCTGCCAGAATAGCTATGACTAGATATATAAAAAGAGGGGGAAAAGTTTGGATAAAGATATTCCCTCACAAACCAGTAACAAGAAAACCTGCAGAAACTCGTATGGGTGCTGGTAAAGGTTCACCAGAATACTGGGTAGCAGTAGTTAAACCAGGAAGAGTTATGTTCGAATTAGCAGGTGTTTCAGAAGATAAAGCTAGAGAAGCAATGAGACTTGCTATGCATAAACTTCCAGTTAAATGTAAGTTTGTGAAACGTGAAGATTTAGAAGTAGAGGGTGGTGAATAGGATGAAAGCTAAAGAACTAAGAGATTTAACAAGCGAAGAGTTAATGAACAAGTTAAATGGTTTTAAAAGTGAATTATTTAGCTTAAGATTCCAATTAGCTACTGGTCAATTAGAAAACACAGCAAGAATCAAGTTCGTTAAGAAAGATATAGCTAGAGTTAAAACTATACTTGCTGAAAGAAAGTTAAACGAAACTAGAGCTTAATTTTGGAAAGGAGGCTGTCAAACATGGAAAGAGGAAGAAGAAAAGTAAGAGTAGGCCGTGTTGTTAGTAATAAAATGGAAAAAACAATAGTTGTTGCTGTTGAAGATTTCGTACGTCATCCATTATATAACAAGCCAGTTAAGAGAACTAAGAAATTTAAGGCTCACGATGAAAACAACGTATGTAGCATCGGAGATAGAGTAAGAATAATGGAAACTAGACCTTTATCTAAAGACAAGAGATTCAGACTAGTTGACGTTATAGAGAAAGTTAAGTAGTTTGTAGAGAAGGAGGGATTACGATATGATACAACAAGAATCACGTCTAAGAGTTGCTGATAACTCAGGAGCTAAAGAACTTTTAACTATCCGTGTATTAGGCGGAAGTAAAAGAAGATATGGTAACATAGGTGACGTTATAGTTGCAACTGTTAAAAGTGCAACACCAGGTGGAGTTGTAAAAAAAGGTAAAGTAGTTAAAGCTGTTATAGTAAGAACTAAGCAAGGCGTAAGACGTAAAGATGGTAGTTATATATCATTCGACGAGAATGCTGCGGTTATCATAAAAGATGATAAAACTCCAGTAGGAACTCGTATATTCGGGCCTGTTGCTAGAGAGTTAAGAGACAACGACTTTATGAAGATAGTATCTCTTGCTCCAGAAGTACTATAATAAGGAGGTGCAATAGGACATGATGCGTGTAAAAAAAGGTGACACTGTTGTAGTTATAGCAGGAAAAGATAAAGGTAAAAAAGGTACAGTTGCTAAGGTTTTCACTAAAACTAATAAAGTATTAGTTGAAGGTGTTAACGTTATAACTAAACACCAAAAGCCAACTGCTGTTAACCCACAAGGTGGAATAATAAATAAAGAAGCCCCAATACACATATCTAACGTAATGCCAGTAGATCCTGAAACAGGAAAAGGTACTAGAGTTAGAGTTGAAGTTAAAGATGGGCAAAAAGTTAGAGTATCAGTAAAGAGCGGAAAAGAATTATAATAAGCTTGAAAGGAGGGACCACAAATGACTTCTAGATTACAAGAAAAATATGTTAAAGAAGTTGCTCCAGCTTTAATGGAGAAATTTGGATACAAAAATGTTATGGAAATACCTAAGTTAGAGAAAATAGTAATAAACATGGGTATAGGTGATGCAAGAGAAAATCCAAAAGGATTAGAAGCTGCAGTTGCAGAATTAGAAATGATATCTGGACAAAAGCCAGTTATAACAAAGGCTAGAAAATCAGTAGCTAACTTCAAATTAAGAGAAGGAATGCCTGTTGGAACTAAAGTTACTTTAAGAGCTGACAAGATGTTCTACTTCATGGACAAGTTAGTAAACATTTCTTTACCAAGAGTTAGGGACTTCAGAGGAGTTAATGCTAATGCATTCGATGGAAGAGGAAACTACGCTTTAGGATTAAAAGAGCAATTTATATTCCCTGAAATAGAGTACGACAAGGTTGACAAAGTAAGAGGAATGGATGTAATATTCGTAACTACAGCTAAAACTGATGAAGAAGCTAGTGAGTTATTAAGATTATTAGGAATGCCATATTCTAAGTAAATAAAGGAGGGATTCCAGTGGCTAGAAAAGCGATGGTTGTAAAACAACAAAAAAAGCAAAAGTACTCAACTAGAGAGTACACTAGATGTACAATATGTGGTAGACCACATTCTGTGCTAAGAAAATTCGGTGTATGCCGTATATGCTTTAGAGAATTAGCTTATAAAGGTCAAATACCTGGTGTAAGAAAAGCAAGTTGGTAAGACTTGGTTAAAATGGAAGGAGGTTTACAATTATGACAATGACAGATCCAATAGCAGATATGTTAACACGTATAAGAAATGCTAACATGGTTAAGCATGAAACTGTTGATGTTCCTGCTTCTAATATGAAGAAAGAATTAGCTAGAATCTTATTAGAAGAAGGTTTCATAAGAGGGTACGATGTTATAGAAGATGGAAAGCAAGGAATAATAAGAATACAATTAAAGTACGGACAAATAGGCGAGAGAGTTATAACAGGATTAAAGAGAATATCTAAGCCTGGTATGAGAGTTTACGCTGCTAAAGAAGAATTACCAAAAGTATTAAATGGATTAGGTATATCAATAATATCTACTTCTAAAGGTATATTAACTGACAAGCAAGCTAGAAATGCAGCCGTTGGTGGAGAAGTAATCTGCTACGTGTGGTAATAAAAACGAACAATGTAAGGAGGTGCAACTATGTCAAGAATAGGTGTTAAGCCAATAAACGTTCCTACAGGTGTTGAAGTAACTATAGCTGAGGATAACTTAGTTACAGTAAAAGGACCAAAAGGAACTTTAACAAAGCAATTCACTAATGAATTAGCTATAAAAAAAGAAGAAAATACTATATTAGTTGAAAGACCAACTAATAATAAAAAACATAGATCTTTACACGGATTAACTAGAACTTTAATAGATAATATGGTAGTAGGTGTTACTACTGGATTCGAAAAGAAGTTAGAGTTAGTTGGTGTTGGTTACAGAGCTCAAAAGCAAGGAAACAAGTTAGTTATGAACTTAGGATACTCTCATCCAGTTGAGATGGTAGATCCAGAAGGAATAACTGTTGAAGCTCCAAACCAAACTGAATTAGTTGTTAAAGGAATCGACAAGCAATTAGTAGGTAACTATGCTGCTAAGATAAGAGCTTGGAGAGAGCCAGAGCCATACAAAGGTAAAGGTATAAGATACGCTGGTGAAGTTGTAAGACGTAAAGAAGGTAAAACTGGTAAGAAATAATACCAAACATAAAAGCTAGAAAGGAGTGATCTCTGTGTTTAAAAAAGCTAACAAAAACGCAAATAGACTTCAAAGACATAAGAGAGTTCGTAGAAAAATAACTGGAACTACTCAAAGACCAAGATTATGTATATTTAGAAGTTCTAATAACATATATGCTCAAATAATAGATGATACAAACAGAGTAACTGTTGTTTCTGCATCTTCTTTAGAAGCTGAAATAAAAGGTGCTGTTAATCACTGTGGAAATAAAGAAGCAGCTAAAAAAGTTGGAGAACTTGTTGCTAAGAGAGCTGTAGAGAAAGGTATAACTGAAGTTGTATTTGACAGAGGTGGATACTTATATCACGGAAGAGTTCAAGAATTAGCAGAAGGTGCTAGAGAAGCTGGACTTAAGTTCTAATACAAAGGAGGGAAAATAATGCTACGTCGTAAACCAATAGATGCAAGACAACTTGATCTTCAAGAGAAAGTTATCGAAGTAAGACGTGTTACTAAGGTTGTTAAAGGTGGTAGAAACTTTAGATTTGCAGCTTTAGTAGTTGTTGGAGATGAAAACGGACACGTTGGTATAGGTGCTGGTAAAGCTATGGAAGTACCAGATGCTATAAGAAAAGCAGTTGAAGATGCTAAGAAGAATTTAATAACTGTACCTATGGTTGGTACAACTATACCTCACCAAACAAACGGACATTTTGGTGCTGGAAAAATATTAATAATGCCTGCTGCTCAAGGTACAGGAGTTATAGCTGGGGGACCTGCTAGAGCTGTACTTGAATTAGCTGGATTAAAGGATGTTAGAGCTAAATCTTTAGGAACTAACAACCCAAGAAACATGGTAAATGCTACAATAGAAGGTTTAAAATCTTTAAGAACAGCTGAAGATATAGCTAAACTTAGAGGTAAAAAAGTAGAAGATCTTCTAGGGTAAGGAGGTAGTAAAAAAATGGCTAAATTACAAATAAAGTTAGTTAGAAGTACAATAGGAACTACTCCTAACCAAAGAAAGAACGTAGAAGCGTTAGGATTAAGAAAAAGAGAGCAAGTAGTTGTTAAAGAAGACAACGCTCAAATGAGAGGTATAATAGCTAAAGTTAGTCACTTAGTAGAAGTTACTGAAATAGCTGAATAATAATAATTTAAACAAATACTAAGGGAGGTGCAATCCATGAAGTTACATGAATTAAGACCTGCTGAAGGTGCAGTTTCTTCTAAAAAAAGATTAGGAAGAGGTACTGCTACTGGACAAGGTAAAACTTCAGGACGTGGACAAAAAGGTCAAAAGTCTCGTTCAGGTGGTGGAGTAAGAGTTGGATTCGAAGGTGGACAAATGCCACTTGCTAGAAGACTTCCTAAGAGAGGATTCAAGAATCCTTGTAAGAAAGTTTACTCACTAGTTAACGTAGAAACTTTAAATAGATTCGAAAACGGAACAGAAATAACAGCTGAATTACTTAAGTCAACTGGAGTAATAAGCAAAATAGAAAAAGACGGCGTTAAAATCTTAGGTGAAGGTAACTTAGAAAGAGCTTTAACTATAAAAGCTGCTAAGTTTACTGCTTCAGCGCAAGAAAAAATAGAAAAAGCTGGAGGAAAAGCAGAATTAGTTTAATCTAATCTGCTAACTCTTGGCCATAAGGCAGGGGTGAGTTTAACGTGCTGTCAAACTTAAAACAAGCTTGGAAAATAAAAGATGTAAGAAGAAAAATTTTATATACTTTGATGATGATTGTTATCTTTAGGATAGGATGTACAATTCCTGTACCTGGAGTTAATAGAGATATTATAAAGGGAATGGTTGACGGAAACGGTCTTCTTTCCCTGTATAATATGTTTACAGGAGGAGCTTTTAGTAACTTTACCTTATTTGCATTAGGAATCAGTCCTTATATAACGGCATCTATAATCATTCAACTTTTAACTATTGGATTCCCGGCTCTTGAAGAACTTCAAAAGTCTGGTGAAGAAGGTAAGAAAAAGATAAATAAATACACTAAGTATACAGCATTAGGATTAGCTATAGTACAAGCTATCGGTATAACACTAGGAATAGTGAGACGTGCTTTACAAACAGATAGTGTATTTTTTATAGTTACTGTTATAGTCACATTAATTTCAGCAAGTATGCTTTTAATGTGGATGGGAGATAAGATTACTGAAAAAGGATTAGGTAATGGAAGCTCTATAATAATATTTATAGGAATTATATCAAGAATTCCTAAAGACATAACTCAATCAATATCTCAATTTGAAAGCGGAAGCGTTGGATTATGGGTATTAATAGTTATGGCTGTAGTATCGCTTCTTACAGTAGCTGCGGTTACATATATACAAGAAGCTACAAGAAAAATACCTGTACAATATGCTAAAAGAGTTGTAGGAAGAAAAACATATGGGGGTCAAAATTCTCATATACCAATGAAAGTGAATCAATCTGGAGTTATTCCAGTTATATTTGCAAGTTCATTGTTAGCTTTCCCTCAAACTATAGCTATATTTATGGGGAAAGATGCTCAAGCATTTGTAACTAAATTCTTATCTCCAACTGGAGAGCCAGGATTCTGGATCTATTTAGTTATAGAAGTTGTGTTAATAATATTTTTCTCTTATTTCTATACTACTATATCGTTCAATACTGAAGATATAACTAATAATATGAAAAATAGTGGAGGTTTTATACCAGGTATAAGACCGGGTAATCCAACTATGGACTACTTAAATAGAATATTATCAAGATTAACTTTAGCAGGAGCATTATTCTTAGCTGTTATAGCTGTAATTCCTTCTATAATAGGTAAATTTACTGGCGTACATTTAAGTTTAGCTGGTACATCATTACTTATAGTTGTAGGTGTTGCATTAGAGCTTAAGAGACAGCTAGAATCAAATCTAGTAATGAGAAGCTATCAAGGCTTTTTAAAATAAATGGAGATGATCATATGAGAATAATATTACTTGGACCTCCTGGTGCGGGTAAGGGTACTCAAGCAGCAGGGATAGTAGAAAAATACAATATACCTCATATATCAACTGGAGATATATTCAGAAAGAATATAAAAGAAGGTACAGAACTTGGTAAAAAAGCTAAAGGATATATAGATCAAGGTCTTTTAGTTCCAGATGAATTAACAGTAGGTTTAGTTACTGATAGAATAGCTCAATCTGATTGTGAAAAAGGATTCATGTTAGATGGATTCCCAAGAAATGTAGCTCAAGCTCAACATTTAGATGAATATCTAAAAGAAGTTGGTATATCTTTAGACAAAGTTGTTAACATTGAAGTTGATAAAGATATATTAGTAGGTAGAGCAGTAGGTAGAAGAATCTGCAAATCTTGCGGAGCTACTTACCATGTTGAGTTTAATCCTCCAAAAGTAGATGGCGTATGCGATGTATGTGGAGGAGAACTTTACCAAAGAGCTGATGATAATGAAGAAACTGTATCAAAAAGAATACAAGTTTACTTAGATGAAACTAAGCCTTTAGTTAACTATTATTCTGAAGAAGGTATAATAGCTAATATAAATGGTCAACAATCTATAGATAATGTATTTGGAGATATAGTTGAGGCTCTAGGAAGTGAAAAATAATGATTATTTTAAAATCTAAGCAAGAGATTGAACTTATGAGAGAATCAGGTAAAATCGTTGCTGAAACACATGAGATTTTAAGAGATGCTATTAAACCGGGAATATCTACTTTAAAGTTAGATGAAATAGCTGAAAATCATATTAGAAAATATAATGCTATCCCATCTTTTAAAGGTTATAACGGATTTAAAGGATCTATATGCGCTTCTATTAATGAAGAAGTTGTACATGGAATACCTGGATCTAAAACTTTAAAAGACGGAGATATTATAAGTATCGATATCGGTGCTTATTTTAAAGGATATCATGCAGATTCAGCAAAAACACATGCGGTAGGCATAATATCTGAAGAGGATAGGAAATTAATAGAAGTAACAAAAGAAAGCTTCTATGAAGGATTAAAGTTTGCTAAACTAGGATGTAGACTTTCTGACATTTCGCACGCAGTACAAACACATGTAGAAAATAACAATTTTTCTGTAGTTAGAGACCTTGTAGGACATGGAGTTGGTAAACAACTACATGAAGATCCTCAAATACCTAATTATGGACGTCCAGGTAAGGGCCCTAAACTTAAAGAGGGTATGGTTCTTGCAATAGAGCCTATGGTTAACTATGGTACACACTATGTTAAAATGTTAGGTGATGGTTGGACGATTGTTACAAATGACTCTAAAAGGTCAGCTCATTATGAGCATACGATAGCTATTACTGAAGATGAACCTTTGATATTAACAAAGTTATAGTCAGAAATGTAGGTGGAAATTATGCTATCAAATAACATAAGTGTAGGGCAAGTTGTTAAAAATACATCTGGAAGAGATGCTGGTAGATTGTTTTTCGTAGTAAAAATAATTGATGATAAGTATGTTCTTATCTCAGATGGTAAAAAAAGAAAACTTGAAAATCCTAAACTAAAAAAAGTTAAGCACTTGCAAAAGTATGATATTATTAATTGTATGGTTAAAAATAAGATAGAGTCAGATGAATCTATCACAAATACTTTTTTAAGAGCTGAACTTGGAAAGTTAAACAATGTTTAGCTTATTGAATGGAGGTTTGGTTAGTTAATGGCCAAAAAAGATGTTATAGAATTTGAGGGTACAGTTACAGAAAACTTACCTAATGCTATGTTTAAAGTCAAGCTAGAAAATGGACATGAAGTTTTATGTCATCTTTCTGGGAAGCTAAGAATGAACTTTATAAGGATTCTTGAAGGAGATAAAGTTAATGTTGAGCTTTCTCCATATGACCTTACAAGAGGAAGAATTACTTGGCGTAAGAAGTAGACTATCGATGCTAGTCTATAAGGAGGGATTAATAATGAAAGTAAGACCATCAGTAAAACCAATGTGTGAAAAATGTAAAGTAATAAAGAGAAAAGGTAGAGTAATGGTTATATGTGAAAATCCTAAGCACAAGCAAAAGCAAGGTTAATAAATTGTGCTAGCATTTTGTTAAATATTATAGTATAATATCATATTGTGATAATTAACAAACTTTTTTTGGATTTTATATAAACATGAACCGGAATTAACTTATTATTTAAGAAAATTTAATCATGAAAAAAGTTAAAAAAGTTAAGTTGTAGGAGGTGCAAAGTATGGCAAGAATAGCTGGGGTAGATTTACCTAGAGAAAAAAGAGCAGAAATAGGCTTAACATATATCTACGGTATAGGTAAGGCAACTGCTAACGAAATATTAGCTAAAGCTGACATAGATCCTAACGTAAGAATCAAAGATTTATCTGAAGATCAAGTAAATGACTTAAGAAAGATAATAGACAATGATTTCTTAGTTGAGGGAGATTTAAGAAGAGAAATAGCTTTAAACATAAAGAGATTAAGAGATATAAAATGTTACAGAGGTATGAGACATGCTAAAGGTCTTCCTCTAAGAGGTCAAAAGACTAAGACTAACGCTAGAACTAGAAAAGGTCCTAGAAAGACTGTATCTCGTAAGAAGAAGAAGTAATAGTTAGAAGAGGAGGGAAGAATAATGGCTAAACCAAAAAAGAAAGTTACACGTGTTAGAAGAAGAGAGCGTAAAAACATAGAACGTGGACATGCTCATATACAATCAACTTTTAACAATACTATAATAACTTTAACAGACGTTCATGGTAACGCATTATCTTGGGCAAGTTCTGGACAATTAGGATTCAAAGGATCAAGAAAAGCAACTCCATTTGCATCTCAAATGGCTGCTGAAACAGCTGCTAAAGCTGCAATGGAACACGGATTAAAGACTGTAGAAGTATTCGTAAAAGGACCAGGTTCTGGTAGAGAAGCTGCTATAAGAGCTTTACAAGCAACTGGATTAGAAGTAACTATGATAAAAGACGTTACTCCAATACCACACAACGGATGTAGACCACCAAAAAGAAGAAGAGTGTAATATAGGAGGTGTAATTAATGGCAAGATATACAGGTGCATCATGTAGACAATGTCGTAGAGAAGGAATGAAGTTATTCCTTAAAGGTGACAGATGTTATACTGACAAATGTGCTATAGTTAAAAGAAACTATGCTCCAGGACAACATGGACAAGGAAGAAAGAAAGTTTCTAACTATGGATTACAATTAAGAGAAAAACAAAAAGTTAAGAGAATATACGGAGTTTTAGAAACTCAATTCAGAAATTTATATGAGCGTGCTGAGAAAACACCTGGAATAACAGGGGAAAACTTATTAAGCTTATTAGAAAGAAGATTAGACAACGTAGTTTACAGAATGGGATTAGCATCTTCTAGAAAAGAAGCTAGACAATTAGTAAGACACGGTCACTTCACTTTAAACGGACATAAGGTAGATATACCTTCTTTAACAGTTTCTAATGGAGATGTTATAGCTGTTAAAGAAACATCTAAATCTTCTGCAAAATTCAAAGGATTAGTTGAAAATAGCTCAAGAATAGCTCCTAAATGGTTAGATGCTAGCTTAGAGAACATGACAGCTTCTGTTGTTGCTAATCCAGGAAGAGAAGATATAGATCTTGAAATAGCTGAACACTTAATAATAGAGCTTTACTCTAAGTAATAAGTATAGTTATAAAAAATATTTTAAGATTTTGTTTACCCTCAGTGGATTAATAAATTTTAAGGAGGGTTTTGTCCATGATAGAAATAGAAAAACCAAGAGTAGATATAATTGAAATTAGCGAAGACCATAGATATGGTAAATTCGTTATAGAGCCTCTAGAAAGAGGATATGGAATAACTATAGGTAATGCACTAAGAAGAATATTATTATCTTCTTTACCAGGAGTAGCTGTTAACTCTATAAGAATAGATGGAGTTCTTCATGAATTCACAACAGTGTCTGGTGTTAAAGAAGATGTTACAGAAATAATATTAGCATTAAAAGAATTATCAGCTACTATAGATGGTGAAGGAAGTAGAACACTTAAAATAGAAGCGCAAGGACCATGCACAGTAACAGGTGCTGACATAATATGTCCTCCAGATGTTGAAATAATAAGTAAAGATTTACATATAGCTACGCTAGATGATAATTCTAAACTTAACATGGAAATATCTGTTAACAAAGGAAGAGGTTATGTATCTTCTGAAGACAATAAAACAGAGCATATGCCTATAGGAGTTCTTCCTGTAGACTCAATATATACTCCTGTTGAAAAAGTTAGCTACCATGTAGAAAATACTAGAGTTGGTCAAAAATCAGATTACGATAAATTAATACTTGAAGTTTGGACTAATGGAAGTATAAATCCTCAAGAAGGAATATCACTTGCAGCTAAGGTTCTAGTTGAACATCTAAATCTATTCATTGATTTAACAGAGCATGTAAGCAATGTTGAAATAATGGTAGAAAAAGAAGAAGATCAAAAAGAAAAAGTTCTAGAGATGACTATCGAAGAACTTGACTTATCAGTTAGATCTTACAACTGTTTAAAGAGAGCGGGAATAAATACAGTTGAAGAATTAGCTAATAGATCTGAAGAAGACATGATGAAAGTTAGAAACTTAGGTAAAAAATCATTAGAAGAAGTTATCCAAAAGTTAGAAGAACTTGGATTAAATCTTAAACCAAGCGAAGAGTAAGTGCAAAGGAGGGATAAGCATGGCTAAGTACCGTAAATTAGGACGTGTAACTGCTCATAGAAATCTTATGTTAAGAAACTTAGTAACAGACTTACTAAGAAATGGAAAAATAGAAACTACAGTTACTAGAGCAAAAGAAACTCGTAGAATGGCAGAAAAGATGATAACTCTTGCTAAGAGAGGGGATCTTCATGCTAGAAGACAAGTTTTAGCTTATGTTTTAGATGAGACAGTAGTTAACAACTTATTCACTGATATAGCTCCGAAATATGCAGAGAGAAACGGTGGATACACTAGAATAATAAAAATAGGACCAAGAAGAGGCGACGCTGCTGAAATGGCTCTAATAGAATTAGTATAGTATATAAAGGATTAGGCTTAGCCTAGTCCTTTTTTTATATTCAAGAAAAACATTCATACATTAAAATGATGATAAACTATAAAATAAGATTTATATATTTAAATCAAAAAATTTAATTACATAATAAAAATACTGAATTTACAAAGTGAATTGTATGTCTAGTTGTGAATGTGAATGATTTTTTTGTTTTACAAATAACTTTTGAAATTTAATGAATGATAAAATGAAATATAAAGTTAGACACTTGTATTTTAGGTGGATTTTTATATTAATTTAGAATTTAAATTGTGTTATAATACAATAGAAATTGTAAATTAAGAGCACTACTAACAAAAGGAGAAAAGTTTATGAAAGTTAATGATATAGTAAGTGTTGAAGATATTTCATTTGAATATGTAACAGAAGAGGATAAGTTTAAAGCTATAGATAACTTAAGTTTAAATGTAAAACAAGGAGAGTTTGTTGTAGTTATAGGTCATAATGGATCTGGAAAATCAACTCTTTCTAAAAACTTAAATGCAATTCTTATGCCAACGACTGGAAATATTTATATAAATGGATTAAATACAAAAGAAGAAAAAAATTTATGGGATATTAGGCAAACTGCAGGTATGGTATTTCAAAACCCAGATAATCAAATAGTAGCTACTATAGTAGAAGAAGATGTTGCATTTGGTCCTGAAAATTTAGGTATAGATCCCCCGGAAATAAGAAAAAGGGTAGAAGAGTCTCTTAAAAGCGTAGGAATGTATGATATGAGAGATAGACAACCTCATTTATTATCAGGAGGGCAGAAACAAAGGGTAGCAATAGCGGGTATAATAGCTATGAAACCTAAATGCATAATATTTGATGAGGCTACAGCTATGTTAGATCCATCTGGAAGAAAAGAAGTAATGAAAACAATTAAAAGATTAAATAAAGAAGAGAATATAAGTATAATGCATATAACTCACTTTATGGAAGAAGCAGTTGATGCAGATAGAGTTATTGTTATGGAAAAAGGGAAAAAAGTATTGGAAGGTACTCCTAAAGAAGTTTTTTCAAAAGTTGAAATGTTAAAAAGTATAGGGTTAGATGTGCCGTGTATGACTGAATTAAGTAAAGAACTTAAAGAAAAAGGATTAGATATAGATGGAGATATATTAACTGTAGATGAGATGGTGGTGAAACTATGTCAATTGTAATAAAAAATTTAACTCATATATATAATGAAGGGTTACCATTTGAAAGTAGAGCCTTAGATGATATAACATTAGAGATTAAATCAGGTGATTTTGTTGGATTAATAGGGCATACTGGTTCTGGAAAATCTACTTTAATTCAACATCTAAATGGAATTCTTAAACCTTCATCAGGAAAAATTTTAATAAATGAATTTGATATAACCGATAAAAATTTAAACTTAACAGATATAAGAAAAAAAGTCGGTGTTGTATTCCAATATCCTGAGTATCAGCTATTTGAAGAAACTGTCGAAAAGGATATAGCTTTTGGGCCTTCAAATTTGGGTTTAGGAGAAGAAGAGATAAGCAATAGGATTAAAGCATCTATGGAAGCTGTCGGGCTTGATTATGAAGCGTTTAAAGATAAATCACCTTTTGAGTTATCAGGAGGTCAAAAAAGAAGGGTAGCAATAGCTGGAGTTATAGCTATGAATCCAGAAGTGTTAATATTAGATGAACCAACAGCAGGATTAGACCCAAAAGGTAGAGATGAAATTTTCAAATTAATAAAAGATTTACATGAAGAAAAAAATATGACTATAATATTATCTTCTCATAGCATGGATGATATGGCTAAGTTAGTAAAAACTATAATAGTTATGAATTCAGGTAAAGTTGAGTTTATGGGACCTACAAGAGAAGTGTTTAATAATCATTCTAGTAGACTTAAAGAGATTGGGCTAGATATACCTCAAGTATTGGAATTATCTATAAAATTAAAAGAACATGGATTTGAGATAAAAGAAGATGCAATTACTATAGAAGAAATTAAAAACGAAATAATAAGAGTTATGAGAGGTAAGGGAAAATGTTAAAAGATATAACGATAGGCCAATATTATCCTACAAACTCGAGTATTCATAAATTAGATGCTAGAGTTAAGCTTATAGCAACGTTTATATTTATGATATCTTTGTTTATAATAAATAAATTTTGGCCATATTTAATAGTGGTAGGAAGCTTAATTGCAGTAATAGGTTTATCTAAAATACCAGGAAAGTTCATTATGAAAGGATTAAAACCTTTAAAATGGATTATAATATTTACATTTGTAATTAATATATTTTTTATACCTGGAGACCCTATATGGTCATTTGGATTTGTAAAGATAACATACCAAGGTGTTAGTCAAGCTATATTTATGGCTTTAAGACTTATATTCTTAGTTGTAGGGACATCTCTTTTAACACTTACTACATCACCTATAGAACTTACAGATGGTATAGAGAGACTATTGAATCCTTTTAAGAAAATAGGATTTCCAGTTCATGAGTTAGCTATGATGATGACTATAGCTCTAAGATTTATACCTACTTTATTAGATGAGACAGATAAAATAATGAAAGCTCAAATGTCTAGAGGAGCAGATTTTGAAAGTAAAAATATCATAAATAGAGCTAAGAACCTAGTTCCCTTATTAATACCTTTATTTATTAGTGCGTTTAGAAGGGCTGATGAGTTAGCTATGGCTATGGAAGCTAGATGTTATAGAGGCGGAGATAATAGAACTAAGATGAAAGAGTGTATAATGACTAAAGCAGATTATATAGCATATGTTGTACAAGTTTTATACTTAGGAATTATAGTGTTCATAAGATTTGTTTAAAGAGGTATAATATGAGAAATATAAAATTAACTATCCAATATAATGGTAAAAGATTTTGTGGATGGCAAAAGCAAAATGATTCATTGGGTATTCAAGGTAATATTGAACAATCAATAAAAGATATAACTAATGAGAGTGTAAAAATAACTGGATCTGGAAGAACAGATGCAGGGGTTCATGCGTTGGGACAAGTTGCAAATTTTAATACGGAGTGTAATATTCCTATTGAAAAAATACCTAATGCATTAAATTCTAAGTTGCCGAAAGATATAGTTATAATAAATGCAGAAGAAGTGAATTTAGATTTTCACTCTAGATATTCAGCTAAAGGAAAAAGATATAGATATATTATATATAACAACCGATATAGAAGCCCTATATATAGTGATATTTCTTATTTTGTAAAATATGATTTAGACTTTAAAAAGATGAAAAAAGAAGCTGAATCATTAAAAGGAACACATGATTTTAAGGGATTTATGAGCTCGGGATCAAGTGTTAAAGATACAGTTAGAACTATTTATGATATAGATATTTCAAAGTGTGAAGACTTGATAGTTATAGAAATTGAAGGTAATGGATTTTTATATAATATGGTTAGGATTATAGTTGGAACGTTAGTTGATATAGGAAGAGGAAAAATAGATAATAGCATGTCGAGCATAATAGAATCAAAGTTGAGATCGATGGCAGGACATACGGCTCCAGCACACGGATTATTTCTCAAAAAAGTTGATTATTAGCTTGACACACTAGGGTGCATGTATTAAAATATACAAGAGTGTGTTAATAAGTCCACTTGCCCCGGACTTGACATAGACGGTAAAATATCATATGGAAATAAGATAAGGAGGGACTTGTAATGAAAAGTTATATAGCTAAACCAGCTGACGTACAAAGAAAATGGTACGTAGTTGATGCTGAAGGAAAAACATTAGGTCGTATGGCTACTGAAATAGCTACAATATTAAGAGGAAAGCATAAACCAACTTTCACTCCTCACGTTGATGGTGGAGATTTCGTTGTTGTTGTAAATGCTGATAAAGTAGTTTTAACAGGAAAGAAATTAGATCAAAAGATGTACAGATACCACACTGGATATGTAGGTGGATTAAAAGAAACAACATATAGAGTAATGATGGAAAAGAAACCTGAAGAGGTTGTTATGCATGCTGTTAGCGGTATGTTATGTAAGAACAAATTAAGAAGCAGAATGATGACTAGATTAAGAGTATTTGCTGGACCAAACCACGGACACGAAGCTCAAAATCCAGAAGTTTTAAACTTTAAATAATCATAACGGGTGAAAGGAGGAGTTAATCATGGCTAACGTTCAATACTATGGAACAGGAAGAAGAAAACACTCTGTAGCAAGAGTAAGATTAGTTGCAGGTGAAGGAAATATAATAGTAAATGGAAGAAAAGTTGAAGAGTTCTTCAACTATGAAACTTTAATAAGAGATGTTAAACAACCATTAGTTTTAACAGGAACTGAAAACAAATACGATGTTATAGTAAAAGTTGAAGGTGGAGGATTCACTGGACAAGCTGGAGCTATAAGACATGGTATATCTAGAGCTTTATTAACAGTAGATGCTGAGTTAAGACCAGCTTTAAAGAAAGAAGGTTTCTTAACTAGAGATGCTAGAATGAAGGAAAGAAAGAAATACGGATTAAAGGCAGCAAGAAGAGCTCCACAATTCTCAAAGAGATAATTATATATGTTTACTCAAAGACTTTGGAATATTCCAAAGTCTTTTTTTATATAATATATGGGGTGATATTATATGAAATATATTAAGCATGTAAGTTTGATTGGAGCTCTTTTATGTTTTTTGGCTATATTTATATTTGAAGTCAAAAAAAATTCTCAAGATGTATTAACGTACATGCCTGTGACTAATAAGGTTATTCTTTTAGATGCAGGACATGGGGGGATAGATCCAGGGGCTTTAAGTGATGATGAGTCTGTGGAAGAAAAAGATATAAACTTACAAATAACATTGAAGCTAAGAGAGTTGTTAGAATCAAGTGGATGTTTAGTATTGTTAACTAGAGAAGATGACGTTAGCTTGTACGAAGAGAGCCCAGATAAGACAACTAGACAGAAGTACAATGAAAATCTAAAAAATAGAAAGAAAATGATTGAAGAGTCAGGTGTAGATGCTTTTGTATCTGTTCATTTGAATAAGTTTGAACAGAGTAAGTATTACGGAGCACAAACTTTTTATCCTCAAGGACAAGATGATAGTAAATTGTTATCGAAATTTATTCAAGATGAATTAAAAAGAGTTGTAGATGAAACAAATCAAAGAGAAGTTAAACCAAGTAATGATATTTATTTGTTAAAGGATAATAAAATTCCTTCAGTGTTAATAGAGTGTGGTTTTTTATCTAATGAAAAAGAATCTAAACTATTGAACGATGAAAAGTATCAAGAAAAAGTAGCGTGGGCTATATATGCAGGTATTCAAAAATATTTTGGAACAAATGTACATAATTAAATTTAAAAATGTAAAGAATAACTTATGTATTTAAATATATAAGTTATTTTTATGTGCAAAAATATAAAAATTAAAATAAGTTTAAGTCTAGTTATATCAAGTGATTAGACTTGATAGTGAAAAATGTTGAAAAAAATAAAATAAAAAATATGGAAAAAGTGTTGACCTAATTAAATTAAGGTGGTATAGTATTACTTGTCCTTAAGAAAAGGGCAAAACAAGTTAAGAACTTTGAAAATTAAACAGTAGGTTAATTATAAAAATTCTTTTTTAAAGAATTAAACACAAACAACCAAGCCAGATATTCAGATAATGATTAGCTGAGCGATGGACAACTTTTTAAATTATATTTGAGAGTTTGATCCTGGCTCAGGATGAACGCTGGCGGCGTGCCTAACACATGCAAGTCGAGCGATCTCTTCGGAGAGAGCGGCGGACGGGTGAGTAACGCGTGGGTAACCTGCCCTGTACACACGGATAACATACCGAAAGGTATACTAATACGGGATAACATATGAAAGTCGCATGGCTTTTGTATCAAAGCTCCGGCGGTACAGGATGGACCCGCGTCTGATTAGCTAGTTGGTAAGGTAATGGCTTACCAAGGCAACGATCAGTAGCCGACCTGAGAGGGTGATCGGCCACACTGGAACTGAGACACGGTCCAGACTCCTACGGGAGGCAGCAGTGGGGAATATTGCACAATGGGCGAAAGCCTGATGCAGCAACGCCGCGTGAGCGATGAAGGCCTTCGGGTCGTAAAGCTCTGTCCTCAAGGAAGATAATGACGGTACTTGAGGAGGAAGCCCCGGCTAACTACGTGCCAGCAGCCGCGGTAATACGTAGGGGGCTAGCGTTATCCGGAATTACTGGGCGTAAAGGGTGCGTAGGTGGTTTTTTAAGTCAGAAGTGAAAGGCTACGGCTCAACCGTAGTAAGCTTTTGAAACTAGAGAACTTGAGTGCAGGAGAGGAGAGTAGAATTCCTAGTGTAGCGGTGAAATGCGTAGATATTAGGAGGAATACCAGTAGCGAAGGCGGCTCTCTGGACTGTAACTGACACTGAGGCACGAAAGCGTGGGGAGCAAACAGGATTAGATACCCTGGTAGTCCACGCCGTAAACGATGAGTACTAGGTGTCGGGGGTTACCCCCCTCGGTGCCGCAGCTAACGCATTAAGTACTCCGCCTGGGAAGTACGCTCGCAAGAGTGAAACTCAAAGGAATTGACGGGGACCCGCACAAGTAGCGGAGCATGTGGTTTAATTCGAAGCAACGCGAAGAACCTTACCTAAGCTTGACATCCCACTGACCTCTCCCTAATCGGAGATTTCCCTTCGGGGACAGTGGTGACAGGTGGTGCATGGTTGTCGTCAGCTCGTGTCGTGAGATGTTGGGTTAAGTCCCGCAACGAGCGCAACCCTTGCCTTTAGTTGCCAGCATTAAGTTGGGCACTCTAGAGGGACTGCCGAGGATAACTCGGAGGAAGGTGGGGATGACGTCAAATCATCATGCCCCTTATGCTTAGGGCTACACACGTGCTACAATGGGTGGTACAGAGGGTTGCCAAGCCGCGAGGTGGAGCTAATCCCTTAAAGCCATTCTCAGTTCGGATTGTAGGCTGAAACTCGCCTACATGAAGCTGGAGTTACTAGTAATCGCAGATCAGAATGCTGCGGTGAATGCGTTCCCGGGTCTTGTACACACCGCCCGTCACACCATGGAAGTTGGGGGCGCCCGAAGCCGGTTAGCTAACCTTTTAGGAAGCGGCCGTCGAAGGTGAAACCAATGACTGGGGTGAAGTCGTAACAAGGTAGCCGTATCGGAAGGTGCGGCTGGATCACCTCCTTTCTAAGGAGTAATTACCTACTGTTTAATTTTGAGAGTTCTTAAATGAACTTTATATTGTGGGGGTGTAGCTCAGCTGGGAGAGCACTTGCCTTGCACGCAAGGGGTCAGGAGTTCGATCCTCCTCATCTCCACCATATTAGTACTTTGAAAACTGCATAACATTTAGTGATGATTAAATAAACCAATATAAGAGAAGAAAACTCTTTAAAAAATAACACTTTTAATAACTGGTCAAGTTATTAAGGGCGCAGGGCGGATGCCTTGGCACTAAGAGCCGATGAAGGACGCGATAAGCTGCGATAAGCTTCGGGGAGTTGCACGTAAACTTTGATCCGAAGATTTCCGAATGAGGAAACTCACTTAGAGTAATGTCTAAGTATCATTAAGTGAATACATAGCTTAGTGAGGGGAACCCGGGGAACTGAAACATCTAAGTACCCGGAGGAAAAGAAAGAAATTCGATTCCGTAAGTAGCGGCGAGCGAACGCGGAATAGCCCAAACCAGTGAAGTTTTCTTCGCTGGGGTTGCGGACACATCATCAACAAAGAGGTATCGTAAACGAAGAGAGTTGGAAAGCTCCGCTATAAAGTGTAATAGCCACGTAGTTGAAACGAGAAGACTTTAGATGTGATCCAGAGTACCACGGGACACGTGAAACCCTGTGGGAAGCAGGAGGGACCATCCTCCAAGGCTAAATACTACTTAGTGACCGATAGCGCATAGTACCGTGAGGGAAAGGTGAAAAGAACCCCGGGAGGGGAGTGAAATAGAACCTGAAACCCTGCGCTTACAAGCTGTGGAAGCACTTTATATGTGTGACCGCGTACTTTTTGTAGAACGGGCCAACGAGTTACGATAGTAAGCTAGGTTAAGTACTTAAGGTATGGAGCCGTAGTGAAAGCGAGTCTTAAATGGGCGTTAAGTTTGCTGTCGTAGACCCGAAACCGAGCGACCTATCCATGAGCAGGATGAAGCGAAAGTAAAATTTCGTGGAGGTCCGAACCCACGAGCGTTGAAAAGCTCGGGGATGACTTGTGGATAGCGGTGAAATTCCAATCGAGCTCGGAGATAGCTGGTTCTCCCCGAAATAGCTTTAGGGCTAGCCTCAAGGTTGAGAAATACGGAGGTAGAGCACTGAATATCCTAGGGGGCATTGCGCTTACCGAAGATTATCAAACTCCGAATGCCGTTATTTTATACTTGGGAGTCAGACTGTGGGTAATAAGATTCATAGTCGAGAGGGCAACAGCCCAGATCGTCAGCTAAGGTCCCTAAATGTAAGTTAAGTGGTAAAGGATGTGGGATTGCATAGACAACCAGGATGTTGGCTTAGAAGCAGCCACTCATTTAAAGAGTGCGTAATAGCTCACTGGTCGAGTGATCCTGCGCCGAAGATTACCGGGGCTAAAACTTACTACCGAAGCTACGATATCATTTATGATAGGTAGGGGAGCTTCCTATGCAGGCTGAAGCATGACCGTAAGGACGTGTGGACAGTATAGGAGTGAGAATGTTGGCATGAGTAGCGAGACGTGGGTGAGAATCCCACGGGCCGTAAACCCAAGGTTTCCAGGGGAAGGTTCGTCCGCCCTGGGTTAGTCGGGACCTAAGCCGAGGCCGAAAGGCGTAGGTGATGGACAACAGGTTGAGATTCCTGTACCACCGATAATCGTTTGAGAGATGGAATGACACAGTAGGATAAGCTAACCACACTGTTGGTTATGTGTGGCTAAGTACTGAGGCAGTCAAGGCAGGCAAATCCGCCATGATAATGCTGGGGTACGATGGGGAGCGAAATTAAGTAGCGAAGTAGCTGATTTCACACTGTCGAGAAAAGTTTCTATCGAGATTAAAGGTGCCCGTACCGCAAACCGACACAGGTGGGTGAGGAGAGTATCCTAAGGCCAGCGAGAGAACTGTTGTTAAGGAACTCGGCAAAATGACCCCGTAACTTAGGGAGAAGGGGTGCCACGTTAGGGTTAACGCCCGAGGTGGCCGCAGAGAATAGGCCCAAGCGACTGTTTACCAAAAACACAGGTTTCTGCTAAGTCGCAAGACGATGTATAGGAGCTGACGCCTGCCCGGTGCTGGAAGGTTAAGGGGATCTGTTAGGATTTATCCGAAGCAGTGAACTTAAGCCCCAGTAAACGGCGGCCGTAACTATAACGGTCCTAAGGTAGCGAAATTCCTTGTCGGGTAAGTTCCGACCCGCACGAAAGGCGTAACGATTTGGGCACTGTCTCAACAACAGACTCGGTGAAATTGTAATCCCGGTGAAGATGCCGGGTACCTGCGACAGGACGGAAAGACCCCATGGAGCTTTACTGTAGCTTGACATTGAATTTTGGTGCTACATGTACAGGATAGGTGGGAGGCTATGAAATCGGGACGCCAGTCTCGGTGGAGCTATCCTTGGGATACCACCCTTGTAGTACTGAGATTCTAACCAGATACCTTGAATCAGGTATTGGGACACTGTCAGGTGGGCAGTTTGACTGGGGCGGTCGCCTCCCAAAGAGTAACGGAGGCGCTCAAAGGTTCTCTCAGCACGGTCGGAAATCGTGCGTAGAGTGTAAAGGCAGAAGAGAGCTTGATTGCAAGACATACAGGTCGAGCAAGGACGAAAGTCGGACTTAGTGATCCGGTGGTTCCGCATGGAAGGGCCATCGCTCAACGGATAAAAGCTACCCTGGGGATAACAGGCTTATCTCCCCCAAGAGTCCACATCGACGGGGAGGTTTGGCACCTCGATGTCGGCTCATCACATCCTGGGGCTGTAGTAGGTCCCAAGGGTTGGGCTGTTCGCCCATTAAAGTGGTACGCGAGCTGGGTTCAGAACGTCGTGAGACAGTTCGGTCCCTATCCGTCGCAGGCGTAGGAAATTTGAGGAGACCTGTCCTTAGTACGAGAGGACCGGGATGGACGTACCTCTGGTGTACCAGTTGTTCTGCCAAGGGCATGGCTGGGTAGCTATGTACGGAATGGATAAGCGCTGAAAGCATCTAAGCGCGAAGCCAACTTCAAGATAAGATTTCCCACCGTAAGGGTAAGATCCCAGGAAGACTACCTGGTTGATAGGTCGGAGGTGTAAGTGCAGCAATGTATGTAGCTTACCGATACTAATAGATCGAGGACTTGACCAAGATTATTTAATCTTACAAATGTTATTCAGTTTTTAGAGTATTAACTCTAAATAAAGATTATGCGGTTATTACAGCAAAGAGGATACACCTGTTCCCATTCCGAACACAGAAGTTAAGCTCTTTAGCGCCGATGGTACTTGGTGGGAAGCTGCCTGGGAGAGTAGGACGTAGCCGCGTAATCTTTTTTATTTTACGTGTATTTGTATAGTGGTTGATATTTAGTTTACGCTTGGGTCATAAAGCTGAGAAGATGCTTTAAATGACCCCTGCGCTGTAAACTAAATATCAACCACTTTTTGTTATGTATAAAATAAAGAAGAATTACGCTTATACGGTATAGTATAAAGAGATGAGAAAAGATGCTTTGAATGATTCCTGCGATGCAAACTAAATATGAGTCACTTTTGATGTACAAAATAAAGAAGAATTACGCTTGTACGGTATGATATAAAAAGATAAGGAAAGTTGATTTGAATGATCTCTGATTTGTAATCTAAACAATAACCACTTTTATTGTTTAAAATAAAAAAAGTTTACACTTGTGTGAGACTGGATTAAATAAGTTAAGAGAATATGAAAAATTTAATATAATTAAGTTAAAAGTTGAGCATATAATGATGAATAGAGATTATTTTTATATAATATATATAAATAGTAATTAAGGGGGATGTAGAGATGGAGATAAAATTAATAAAGCCAACTTTAGAATATGATAAGGATATTATGAACTATAAACAAGAGTTTTTAGAATTAGGGGACGATTTAGCTGGATGTGGGAGCTTAAGAGAATGTTCTACGGCTAAAGATTGGATTGATACAATTAACTTACTTGAAAGTGAAAAAACTTGTCCATCAGATAAGGTAACTTCTAATTTATATATAGCTGTAAGATTAACAGATAATAAAATTGTTGGAATCATTGATTTAAGACATCATATTAATCACCCGGTACTAAGTTTATGGGGTGGTCATATAGGTTATTCTGTTCGTCCGAGCGAAAGGAAAAAAGGATATGCGACAGAGATGCTTAAACAAAATCTTGTAAATTGTAAATCATATGGACTTGATAAAGTTCTTATAACTTGTAATCATGACAATATAGGTAGTGAAAAAGTTATAATTGCTAATGGGGGAGTATTTGAGAAAAATGTAGAAGTAGATGGAAATATTATAAAACGTTATTGGATAAAACTATAAAATAGGAAAAATTTAAATGGAAAATCATATTATGACTTTAAATAATGATTGTTTTATATTAATAAAAAATGGAACTAAGACGATAGAGATGAGATTATATGATGAAAAGAGAAAGACAGTATTAAAGGGAGATTATATTACTTTTATTAATAATGATGATTGTAAAAATCAGTTAAAAGTTAAAGTTCTAGAAATATATAAATATAAGAATTTTAATGATCTATATGAACAATTTAATAAAATTAAACTTGGATATAGTTATGATGATTTTGCAACTCCTGATGATATGGAACAATATTATTCTAAGGAAGATATAAAAAGATAGGGGGTAGTTGGTATTGAGATAAAAGTTGTTAATGAGTGAACATATGTTTAAATAAGTGCATTAAGTATTTAAAAGTATACATACAAGTAAATAAAAACTGTTCATGAAATTGCAGTAAAATTTTCATGAACAGTTTTTTATTTTAAGTAAAATTAATGTATATATTTTATAAAGACTCAGCAAGTTTTATTATTCTTTTTAATCCTTCTGTAAAAGAAGACTCACTACAAGCATAAGAAATTCTTATACAATCATCCATTCCAAATGCTATTCCTGGAACAGCAGCAACTTCATACTCATCTAATAGCTTATTACAAAATTCTATAGAAAAACTATTTGTATAGTTTAAATTATTTTTTACCATAGATAAATCTATAAATGTATAAAAAGCTCCATCTGGAGTTATATAATTTAATTTGTTGCATTGATTTAATATATCAACCACTTTATTTCTTCTTGAACGATATATATCAACCATGTCACTAATAGAATCAGAACAATCCTTTAAAGCTCCGTAAGCTATATATTGACTAGTTAGAGATGGATGAGATACTAAGTGTCCTTGTATTGCTGATATTGCTTTAGCAATTTCTTTGTTACTTGCAGAATATCCTATTCTTAAACCTGTCATTGCAAATGACTTAGAGAAACCATTTATAGTTATAGTTATATTTTTTATATCATTACTTAGTGATGCTATAGATACAAATTTATCTTTATAACATATTCTTTCGTAAATTTCATCTGCTAGTATGTATATATTATTCTTAATGCATACATCAGCTATTTCTAATAATTCTTCTTTTGAGTAAACTGCTCCAGTAGGATTTGAAGGATTATTTAAAAACAACATTCTAGTATTTGGAGTAATGCTTTTTTCTAAAATATCTTTAGTTAATTTAAATTCGTTTTCTTTATTTGTTTCTACAAAAACTGGATTTGCATTAACTAGCTTTATCATTTCAGGATAGCTAACCCAATAAGGTTTAGGAACTAGAACGTCATCTCCAGGATTTAATATAGCTAATAAAGCATTTGTTATAGCGTTTTTTGCACCACTAGAAACTATTATTTCCTCTGGAGCATAATCACAATTATTTTCTAAATTTAGCTTTTTAGATAATTCATCTCTAAGAATTTTTAATCCAGGAACTAAGTCATAATTAGTTAAGTTTTCATTTAATGAGTTTATTCCATGTTGAATTGCTGCATTAGGAACAGATAAATCTGGTTCTCCTATACTTAAATCAATTATATTCTTTCCTGATGCTTTTAAATCACGAACCTTTGAACTTATACCAATTGTATAAGATGGTGTAATGTTATTTAATCTGCTAGATAACATATTTAATCCTCCTTTTTTACATAGATAAGTATATTATATATTAATTTATAACAACAAAGATAACTATATAAGATTTATGATAAATTTGTCAAAAAATGAGTGAAAAAATTATAAAAAAATCTAAAAATTTGAACATATTAGAAATACTAATGTTCAAAAAATGTAGATAGCAATTTCAATGCTTAGAGGTGATTTGACGATTATGTACAATTTTGGTAAGCTTATTGTAGTAAAGTAATGACTTAAAGATTTTCCCTTTGACTTTGTTAAAGGGGATTTTTTTCATCCAAGCATACTATATATAGTATGCTTAATATTTGTGGATACTATATATTGTGATGAGGGGGAATTTATTGTGATTCAAGCAGTAAAGAAAAGAGATGGAAGAGTTATACCTTTTAACTCAGATAGAATAACTAGAGCTATATTCTTAGCTGCGAGTAAAGTTGCTCAAAGAGAAGGTAGTGTAGCGGATTATAATGTAGCAGAATTATTAACTCAAGATGTAATTAAGCTATTAAATATAAAATTTGCAACAAATACTCCTGGAGTAGAAGATATACAAGATGCTGTAGTTAAAGTTCTTATAGAAAAAGGACATGCTAAAACTAGTGAAGAATACATAATTTATAGAACTGAAAGAAACAGAATAAGAAACTCTAAATCTAGACTAATGAAGTCTATAGGAGAAATAACTTTTGCTGATGCAGATGATGCTGACATAAAAAGAGAAAATGCAAATATAGATGGAAATACTGCAATGGGAACTATGCTTCAGTATGGAAGTACAGTATCTAAAGAGTTTTGCAAAACTTACATGTTAAAACCTGAACATGCGTTTGCTCATGATAATGGGGATATACACATACATGATATGGACTTTTTAAATATGGGAACATTAACATGTTGCCAAATAGATTTAATAAAGTTATTTAAAGATGGTTTTTCGACGGGACATGGATTCTTAAGAGAGCCTAATGATATTATAAGTTATGCAGCTTTAGCAGCAATAGCTATACAAAGTAATCAAAATGATCAACATGGAGGACAAAGTATACCATTTTTTGATTATGGTCTAGCTGAAGGTGTATATAAGACATTTAAGAAATTATATATAAATAATATGAGTAAAGCTTTAGAGTTATATGAAGGTATAGAAGCTTTAGATGAAATAAGAGATATCGTATCTTATGTAGAGGAAAATACAGATACTAAGGCTAGTATAAGCTTAGACGAGTCATATATAAATTTAGAAAAAAGAGAATTAATAAATAGATTAAATATAAAAGATGATGTAGCAAAAAAATCACAAAAGTTTGCATATAAAGAAGCATATAAAGAAACAGATAGAAACACATATCAAGCCATGGAAGCTTTTATACACAATTTAAATACTATGCATTCAAGAGCAGGGGCTCAAGTTCCTTTTTCAAGTGTGAATTTTGGAACAGATACATCTGAAGAAGGTAGATTAGTTACTAAAAACTTATTATTATCAGTAGAAAAAGGTCTTGGAAATGGAGAAACAGCTATATTCCCTATATTAATATTCAAAGTAAAAGAAGGAATAAATTTAAATCCTGAAGACCATAACTATGATTTATTTAAGTTAGCATGTAGAGTTTCTGCAAAGAGATTATTCCCTAACTTTAGTTTTATAGATGCTCCTTTTAATGCTAAGTACTATGTTGAAGGAGATCCTGACACAGAAGCTACATATATGGGATGTAGAACTAGGGTAGTTGGCAATGTGTGTGGAGATGAGGTTGTAAGTGGAAGAGGTAACTTATCATTTACAACAATAAACCTTCCAAGATTAGGAATAAAACATGGAAGTATAAATGGGCAAAACTTAAATATAGACGAGTTTTATGCAGAGTTAAATGAAAAGATAGATTTAGTAATAGATCAATTACTAGAAAGATTTGAAGTTCAAGGAAATAAAAAGGTTAAAAATTTCCCGTTTTTAATGGGACAAAACGTATGGAAAGGGTCTGATGATTTAGGTCCTAATGATACATTAAAAGAAGTTATAAAACAAGGAACTCTAACAGTAGGATTTATAGGATTAGCAGAATGTTTGATAGCTCTTATAGGAAAACATCATGGAGAAAGTGAAGAAGCTCAAAATCTAGGACTAGATATAATTGGTCATATGAGAGATAGAATGGAAGAAGCTAGTGAAAAATATGGATTAAACTTCTCTTTAATAGCTACTCCGGCAGAAGGACTATCAGGAAGGTTTACTTCTATAGATAGAAATAAATATGGTGAAATAGAAGGAATAACAGATAAAGAATATTATACAAATTCATTCCATGTACCTGTATATTACAAAATAAGTTCTTTTGATAAGATAAAGATAGAAGCTCCTTATCATGAATTAACTAATGCTGGACATATAACTTATATAGAGTTAGATGGAAGTCCTTCAAATAACTTAGAAGCTTTTGAAACTATAATCAGAGCTATGAAAGAATTAGGTATAGGATATGGAAGTATAAATCATCCATTAGATAGGGATCCTATATGTGGTTACTCAGGTGTTATACCAGGAGATGTGTGCCCTGCTTGTGGTAGAAAAGAATCAGATGGAGAGATTGGATTTGAAAGAATAAGAAGAATAACAGGATATTTAGTAGGAACAGTAGATAGATTTAATAATGCAAAGAAAGCAGAAGTTAGAGATAGAATAAAACATAGTTAATATTTAAATTTAATGTTTTAATGAGGGGGAGTATACATGAAGATAAGATTAGCTTCGTCTATTACTGTAGATAGTATAGTAGATGGGCCTGGGCTTAGGGCTGTTTTATGGACACAAGGATGCATACATAATTGTAAAGGGTGTCATAATTCTCAAACTCATGATTTGGTGAGTGGGTTCGAAGTAGATACAAGCACAATATCTAAAGAGATAGAAAAACTAAAATTGCATAGAGGTGTAACTTTATCTGGAGGAGAGCCATTTTTACAAAGTGAAGCTTTAGCTGAAGTTGCAAAAACATGCAAAGATAATGACTTAGATGTATGGGTATATACAGGATATACATTTGAGGAACTTACAGATAAGAAAAACCCTTCATATTTTAATAATTTAAATTTACTTAGAAATATAGATGTTTTGGTGGATGGAAGATTTATAGAAGCTAAGAGAGATATAAGTCTTAAGTTTAGAGGATCATCAAATCAGAGAATTATAGATGTTAAGAAAACATTAGAGCTTAAGAAAATATGTTTACATGATGAATATATGAAAGAAGATTTAGGAATAGCAAAGTAATAAATTAAAAAATAAGCATAAGTTCTGACTTATGCTTATTTTTTTCGCCTTTTTTCTTCAAAAGATTTAAAAATATCGAAAAATGAAAATAAATTAAAATATATACATATTTATGGTGGATAATGTGGATAAGTCTTGTAGATGTGAGTATATATGTACTTTTAAAACTGTAGATAATGTGGATAAAAATGTTGATAACTTGTTGAATACTTTCTTTATTAAAGTGAAATTAAAATATAATTAAAAAAAATAAAAAAAACTGTTGACTCTGTTTTAATTAGATGGTAAAGTATTACTTGTCCTTAAGAAACGGACGAAACACAAAAGAGAAAATGAACTTTGAAAATTAAACAGTAGGTTAATTATAAAAATTCTTTTTTTAAGAATTAAACACAAACAACCAAGCCAGATATTCAGATAATGATTAGCTGAGCGATGGACAACTTTTTAAATTATATTTGAGAGTTTGATCCTGGCTCAGGATGAACGCTGGCGGCGTGCCTAACACATGCAAGTCGAGCGATCTCTTCGGAGAGAGCGGCGGACGGGTGAGTAACGCGTGGGTAACCTGCCCTGTACACACGGATAACATACCGAAAGGTATACTAATACGGGATAATATATGAAAGTCGCATGGCTTTTATATCAAAGCTCCGGCGGTACAGGATGGACCCGCGTCTGATTAGCTAGTTGGTAAGGTAATGGCTTACCAAGGCAACGATCAGTAGCCGACCTGAGAGGGTGATCGGCCACACTGGAACTGAGACACGGTCCAGACTCCTACGGGAGGCAGCAGTGGGGAATATTGCACAATGGGCGAAAGCCTGATGCAGCAACGCCGCGTGAGCGATGAAGGCCTTCGGGTCGTAAAGCTCTGTCCTCAAGGAAGATAATGACGGTACTTGAGGAGGAAGCCCCGGCTAACTACGTGCCAGCAGCCGCGGTAATACGTAGGGGGCTAGCGTTATCCGGAATTACTGGGCGTAAAGGGTGCGTAGGTGGTTTTTTAAGTCAGAAGTGAAAGGCTACGGCTCAACCGTAGTAAGCTTTTGAAACTAGAGAACTTGAGTGCAGGAGAGGAGAGTAGAATTCCTAGTGTAGCGGTGAAATGCGTAGATATTAGGAGGAATACCAGTAGCGAAGGCGGCTCTCTGGACTGTAACTGACACTGAGGCACGAAAGCGTGGGGAGCAAACAGGATTAGATACCCTGGTAGTCCACGCCGTAAACGATGAGTACTAGGTGTCGGGGGTTACCCCCCTCGGTGCCGCAGCTAACGCATTAAGTACTCCGCCTGGGAAGTACGCTCGCAAGAGTGAAACTCAAAGGAATTGACGGGGACCCGCACAAGTAGCGGAGCATGTGGTTTAATTCGAAGCAACGCGAAGAACCTTACCTAAGCTTGACATCCCACTGACCTCTCCCTAATCGGAGATTTCCCTTCGGGGACAGTGGTGACAGGTGGTGCATGGTTGTCGTCAGCTCGTGTCGTGAGATGTTGGGTTAAGTCCCGCAACGAGCGCAACCCTTGCCTTTAGTTGCCAGCATTAAGTTGGGCACTCTAGAGGGACTGCCGAGGATAACTCGGAGGAAGGTGGGGATGACGTCAAATCATCATGCCCCTTATGCTTAGGGCTACACACGTGCTACAATGGGTGGTACAGAGGGTTGCCAAGCCGCGAGGTGGAGCTAATCCCTTAAAGCCATTCTCAGTTCGGATTGTAGGCTGAAACTCGCCTACATGAAGCTGGAGTTACTAGTAATCGCAGATCAGAATGCTGCGGTGAATGCGTTCCCGGGTCTTGTACACACCGCCCGTCACACCATGGAAGTTGGGGGCGCCCGAAGCCGGTTAGCTAACCTTTTAGGAAGCGGCCGTCGAAGGTGAAACCAATGACTGGGGTGAAGTCGTAACAAGGTAGCCGTATCGGAAGGTGCGGCTGGATCACCTCCTTTCTAAGGAGTAATTGCCTACTGTTTAATTTTGAGAGCTTATTGTTCTCAAAATTAGTACTTTGAAAACTGCATAACATTTAGTGATGATTAAATAAACCAATATAAGAGAAGAAAACTCTTTAAAAAATAACACTTTTAATAACTGGTCAAGTTATTAAGGGCGCAGGGCGGATGCCTTGGCACTAAGAGCCGATGAAGGACGCGATAAGCTGCGATAAGCTTCGGGGAGTTGCACGTAAACTTTGATCCGAAGATTTCCGAATGAGGAAACTCACTTAGAGTAATGTCTAAGTATCATTAAGTGAATACATAGCTTAGTGAGGGGAACCCGGGGAACTGAAACATCTAAGTACCCGGAGGAAAAGAAAGAAATTCGATTCCGTAAGTAGCGGCGAGCGAACGCGGAATAGCCCAAACCAGTGAAGTTTTCTTCGCTGGGGTTGCGGACACATCATCAACAAAGAGGTATCGTAAACGAAGAGAGTTGGAAAGCTCCGCTATAAAGTGTAATAGCCACGTAGTTGAAACGAGAAGACTTTAGATGTGATCCAGAGTACCACGGGACACGTGAAACCCTGTGGGAAGCAGGAGGGACCATCCTCCAAGGCTAAATACTACTTAGTGACCGATAGCGCATAGTACCGTGAGGGAAAGGTGAAAAGAACCCCGGGAGGGGAGTGAAATAGAACCTGAAACCCTGCGCTTACAAGCTGTGGAAGCACTTTATATGTGTGACCGCGTACTTTTTGTAGAACGGGCCAACGAGTTACGATAGTAAGCTAGGTTAAGTACTTAAGGTATGGAGCCGTAGTGAAAGCGAGTCTTAAATGGGCGTTAAGTTTGCTGTCGTAGACCCGAAACCGAGCGACCTATCCATGAGCAGGATGAAGCGAAAGTAAAATTTCGTGGAGGTCCGAACCCACGAGCGTTGAAAAGCTCGGGGATGACTTGTGGATAGCGGTGAAATTCCAATCGAGCTCGGAGATAGCTGGTTCTCCCCGAAATAGCTTTAGGGCTAGCCTCAAGGTTGAGAAATACGGAGGTAGAGCACTGAATATCCTAGGGGGCATTGCGCTTACCGAAGATTATCAAACTCCGAATGCCGTTATTTTATACTTGGGAGTCAGACTGTGGGTAATAAGATTCATAGTCGAGAGGGCAACAGCCCAGATCGTCAGCTAAGGTCCCTAAATGTAAGTTAAGTGGTAAAGGATGTGGGATTGCATAGACAACCAGGATGTTGGCTTAGAAGCAGCCACTCATTTAAAGAGTGCGTAATAGCTCACTGGTCGAGTGATCCTGCGCCGAAGATTACCGGGGCTAAAACTTACTACCGAAGCTACGATATCATTTATGATAGGTAGGGGAGCTTCC
Organism: Paraclostridium bifermentans; assembly: GCF_019916025.1. NCBI lineage: Bacteria > Bacillati > Bacillota > Clostridia > Peptostreptococcales > Peptostreptococcaceae > Paraclostridium > Paraclostridium bifermentans. Next base: position 117,494 of record NZ_CP079737.1, read on the forward strand.
TATGCAGGCTGAAGCATGACCGTAAGGACGTGTGGACAGTATAGGAGTGAGAATGTTGGCATGAGTAGCGAGACGTGGGTGAGAATCCCACGGGCCGTAAACCCAAGGTTTCCAGGGGAAGGTTCGTCCGCCCTGGGTTAGTCGGGACCTAAGCCGAGGCCGAAAGGCGTAGGTGATGGACAACAGGTTGAGATTCCTGTACCACCGATAATCGTTTGAGAGATGGAATGACACAGTAGGATAAGCTAACCACACTGTTGGTTATGTGTGGCTAAGTACTGAGGCAGTCAAGGCAGGCAAATCCGCCATGATAATGCTGGGGTACGATGGGGAGCGAAATTAAGTAGCGAAGTAGCTGATTTCACACTGTCGAGAAAAGTTTCTATCGAGATTAAAGGTGCCCGTACCGCAAACCGACACAGGTGGGTGAGGAGAGTATCCTAAGGCCAGCGAGAGAACTGTTGTTAAGGAACTCGGCAAAATGACCCCGTAACTTAGGGAGAAGGGGTGCCACGTTAGGGTTAACGCCCGAGGTGGCCGCAGAGAATAGGCCCAAGCGACTGTTTACCAAAAACACAGGTTTCTGCTAAGTCGCAAGACGATGTATAGGAGCTGACGCCTGCCCGGTGCTGGAAGGTTAAGGGGATCTGTTAGGATTTATCCGAAGCAGTGAACTTAAGCCCCAGTAAACGGCGGCCGTAACTATAACGGTCCTAAGGTAGCGAAATTCCTTGTCGGGTAAGTTCCGACCCGCACGAAAGGCGTAACGATTTGGGCACTGTCTCAACAACAGACTCGGTGAAATTGTAATCCCGGTGAAGATGCCGGGTACCTGCGACAGGACGGAAAGACCCCATGGAGCTTTACTGTAGCTTGACATTGAATTTTGGTGCTACATGTACAGGATAGGTGGGAGGCTATGAAATCGGGACGCCAGTCTCGGTGGAGCTATCCTTGGGATACCACCCTTGTAGTACTGAGATTCTAACCAGATACCTTGAATCAGGTATTGGGACACTGTCAGGTGGGCAGTTTGACTGGGGCGGTCGCCTCCCAAAGAGTAACGGAGGCGCTCAAAGGTTCTCTCAGCACGGTCGGAAATCGTGCGTAGAGTGTAAAGGCAGAAGAGAGCTTGATTGCAAGACATACAGGTCGAGCAAGGACGAAAGTCGGACTTAGTGATCCGGTGGTTCCGCATGGAAGGGCCATCGCTCAACGGATAAAAGCTACCCTGGGGATAACAGGCTTATCTCCCCCAAGAGTCCACATCGACGGGGAGGTTTGGCACCTCGATGTCGGCTCATCACATCCTGGGGCTGTAGTAGGTCCCAAGGGTTGGGCTGTTCGCCCATTAAAGTGGTACGCGAGCTGGGTTCAGAACGTCGTGAGACAGTTCGGTCCCTATCCGTCGCAGGCGTAGGAAATTTGAGGAGACCTGTCCTTAGTACGAGAGGACCGGGATGGACGTACCTCTGGTGTACCAGTTGTTCTGCCAAGGGCATGGCTGGGTAGCTATGTACGGAATGGATAAGCGCTGAAAGCATCTAAGCGCGAAGCCAACTTCAAGATAAGATTTCCCACCGTAAGGGTAAGATCCCAGGAAGACTACCTGGTTGATAGGTCGGAGGTGTAAGTGCAGCAATGTATGTAGCTTACCGATACTAATAGATCGAGGACTTGACCAAGATTATTTAATCTTACAAATGTTATTCAGTTTTTAGAGTATTAAGTAAAATATTGTTTTAAAAAAGTGTTGACAAATGCTTACTGAAATGGTATTATAATACTTGTTCAAAAATGAACTTACATAATCTAGTTATTACAGCAAAGAGGATACACCTGTTCCCATTCCGAACACAGAAGTTAAGCTCTTTAGCGCCGATGGTACTTGGTGGGAAGCTGCCTGGGAGAGTAGGACATAGCTAGGTGATGTGCCGAAGTGGCGGAACTGGCAGACGCACAGGACTTAAAATCCTGCGGGACTTACCTCTCGTACCGGTTCGATTCCGGTCTTCGGCACCATTATAAAGTGGACCTTTAGCTCAGTTGGTTAGAGCGCCCGGCTCATAACCGGTAGGTCCGGGGTTCGAGTCCCTGAAGGTCCACCACTTTAAGAACTTTGAAAATTAAACAGTAGGTTAATTATAAAAATTCTTTTTTAAAGAATTAAACACAAACAACCAAGCCAGATATTCAGATAATGATTAGCTGAGCGATGGACAACTTTTTAAATTATATTTGAGAGTTTGATCCTGGCTCAGGATGAACGCTGGCGGCGTGCCTAACACATGCAAGTCGAGCGATCTCTTCGGAGAGAGCGGCGGACGGGTGAGTAACGCGTGGGTAACCTGCCCTGTACACACGGATAACATACCGAAAGGTATACTAATACGGGATAACATATGAAAGTCGCATGGCTTTTGTATCAAAGCTCCGGCGGTACAGGATGGACCCGCGTCTGATTAGCTAGTTGGTAAGGTAATGGCTTACCAAGGCAACGATCAGTAGCCGACCTGAGAGGGTGATCGGCCACACTGGAACTGAGACACGGTCCAGACTCCTACGGGAGGCAGCAGTGGGGAATATTGCACAATGGGCGAAAGCCTGATGCAGCAACGCCGCGTGAGCGATGAAGGCCTTCGGGTCGTAAAGCTCTGTCCTCAAGGAAGATAATGACGGTACTTGAGGAGGAAGCCCCGGCTAACTACGTGCCAGCAGCCGCGGTAATACGTAGGGGGCTAGCGTTATCCGGAATTACTGGGCGTAAAGGGTGCGTAGGTGGTTTTTTAAGTCAGAAGTGAAAGGCTACGGCTCAACCGTAGTAAGCTTTTGAAACTAGAGAACTTGAGTGCAGGAGAGGAGAGTAGAATTCCTAGTGTAGCGGTGAAATGCGTAGATATTAGGAGGAATACCAGTAGCGAAGGCGGCTCTCTGGACTGTAACTGACACTGAGGCACGAAAGCGTGGGGAGCAAACAGGATTAGATACCCTGGTAGTCCACGCCGTAAACGATGAGTACTAGGTGTCGGGGGTTACCCCCCTCGGTGCCGCAGCTAACGCATTAAGTACTCCGCCTGGGAAGTACGCTCGCAAGAGTGAAACTCAAAGGAATTGACGGGGACCCGCACAAGTAGCGGAGCATGTGGTTTAATTCGAAGCAACGCGAAGAACCTTACCTAAGCTTGACATCCCACTGACCTCTCCCTAATCGGAGATTTCCCTTCGGGGACAGTGGTGACAGGTGGTGCATGGTTGTCGTCAGCTCGTGTCGTGAGATGTTGGGTTAAGTCCCGCAACGAGCGCAACCCTTGCCTTTAGTTGCCAGCATTAAGTTGGGCACTCTAGAGGGACTGCCGAGGATAACTCGGAGGAAGGTGGGGATGACGTCAAATCATCATGCCCCTTATGCTTAGGGCTACACACGTGCTACAATGGGTGGTACAGAGGGTTGCCAAGCCGCGAGGTGGAGCTAATCCCTTAAAGCCATTCTCAGTTCGGATTGTAGGCTGAAACTCGCCTACATGAAGCTGGAGTTACTAGTAATCGCAGATCAGAATGCTGCGGTGAATGCGTTCCCGGGTCTTGTACACACCGCCCGTCACACCATGGAAGTTGGGGGCGCCCGAAGCCGGTTAGCTAACCTTTTAGGAAGCGGCCGTCGAAGGTGAAACCAATGACTGGGGTGAAGTCGTAACAAGGTAGCCGTATCGGAAGGTGCGGCTGGATCACCTCCTTTCTAAGGAGTAATTACCTACTGTTTAATTTTGAGAGTTCTTAAATGAACTTTATATTGTGGGGGTGTAGCTCAGCTGGGAGAGCACTTGCCTTGCACGCAAGGGGTCAGGAGTTCGATCCTCCTCATCTCCACCATATTAGTACTTTGAAAACTGCATAACATTTAGTGATGATTAAATAAACCAATATAAGAGAAGAAAACTCTTTAAAAAATAACACTTTTAATAACTGGTCAAGTTATTAAGGGCGCAGGGCGGATGCCTTGGCACTAAGAGCCGATGAAGGACGCGATAAGCTGCGATAAGCTTCGGGGAGTTGCACGTAAACTTTGATCCGAAGATTTCCGAATGAGGAAACTCACTTAGAGTAATGTCTAAGTATCATTAAGTGAATACATAGCTTAGTGAGGGGAACCCGGGGAACTGAAACATCTAAGTACCCGGAGGAAAAGAAAGAAATTCGATTCCGTAAGTAGCGGCGAGCGAACGCGGAATAGCCCAAACCAGTGAAGTTTTCTTCGCTGGGGTTGCGGACACATCATCAACAAAGAGGTATCGTAAACGAAGAGAGTTGGAAAGCTCCGCTATAAAGTGTAATAGCCACGTAGTTGAAACGAGAAGACTTTAGATGTGATCCAGAGTACCACGGGACACGTGAAACCCTGTGGGAAGCAGGAGGGACCATCCTCCAAGGCTAAATACTACTTAGTGACCGATAGCGCATAGTACCGTGAGGGAAAGGTGAAAAGAACCCCGGGAGGGGAGTGAAATAGAACCTGAAACCCTGCGCTTACAAGCTGTGGAAGCACTTTATATGTGTGACCGCGTACTTTTTGTAGAACGGGCCAACGAGTTACGATAGTAAGCTAGGTTAAGTACTTAAGGTATGGAGCCGTAGTGAAAGCGAGTCTTAAATGGGCGTTAAGTTTGCTGTCGTAGACCCGAAACCGAGCGACCTATCCATGAGCAGGATGAAGCGAAAGTAAAATTTCGTGGAGGTCCGAACCCACGAGCGTTGAAAAGCTCGGGGATGACTTGTGGATAGCGGTGAAATTCCAATCGAGCTCGGAGATAGCTGGTTCTCCCCGAAATAGCTTTAGGGCTAGCCTCAAGGTTGAGAAATACGGAGGTAGAGCACTGAATATCCTAGGGGGCATTGCGCTTACCGAAGATTATCAAACTCCGAATGCCGTTATTTTATACTTGGGAGTCAGACTGTGGGTAATAAGATTCATAGTCGAGAGGGCAACAGCCCAGATCGTCAGCTAAGGTCCCTAAATGTAAGTTAAGTGGTAAAGGATGTGGGATTGCATAGACAACCAGGATGTTGGCTTAGAAGCAGCCACTCATTTAAAGAGTGCGTAATAGCTCACTGGTCGAGTGATCCTGCGCCGAAGATTACCGGGGCTAAAACTTACTACCGAAGCTACGATATCATTTATGATAGGTAGGGGAGCTTCCTATGCAGGCTGAAGCATGACCGTAAGGACGTGTGGACAGTATAGGAGTGAGAATGTTGGCATGAGTAGCGAGACGTGGGTGAGAATCCCACGGGCCGTAAACCCAAGGTTTCCAGGGGAAGGTTCGTCCGCCCTGGGTTAGTCGGGACCTAAGCCGAGGCCGAAAGGCGTAGGTGATGGACAACAGGTTGAGATTCCTGTACCACCGATAATCGTTTGAGAGATGGAATGACACAGTAGGATAAGCTAACCACACTGTTGGTTATGTGTGGCTAAGTACTGAGGCAGTCAAGGCAGGCAAATCCGCCATGATAATGCTGGGGTACGATGGGGAGCGAAATTAAGTAGCGAAGTAGCTGATTTCACACTGTCGAGAAAAGTTTCTATCGAGATTAAAGGTGCCCGTACCGCAAACCGACACAGGTGGGTGAGGAGAGTATCCTAAGGCCAGCGAGAGAACTGTTGTTAAGGAACTCGGCAAAATGACCCCGTAACTTAGGGAGAAGGGGTGCCACGTTAGGGTTAACGCCCGAGGTGGCCGCAGAGAATAGGCCCAAGCGACTGTTTACCAAAAACACAGGTTTCTGCTAAGTCGCAAGACGATGTATAGGAGCTGACGCCTGCCCGGTGCTGGAAGGTTAAGGGGATCTGTTAGGATTTATCCGAAGCAGTGAACTTAAGCCCCAGTAAACGGCGGCCGTAACTATAACGGTCCTAAGGTAGCGAAATTCCTTGTCGGGTAAGTTCCGACCCGCACGAAAGGCGTAACGATTTGGGCACTGTCTCAACAACAGACTCGGTGAAATTGTAATCCCGGTGAAGATGCCGGGTACCTGCGACAGGACGGAAAGACCCCATGGAGCTTTACTGTAGCTTGACATTGAATTTTGGTGCTACATGTACAGGATAGGTGGGAGGCTATGAAATCGGGACGCCAGTCTCGGTGGAGCTATCCTTGGGATACCACCCTTGTAGTACTGAGATTCTAACCAGATACCTTGAATCAGGTATTGGGACACTGTCAGGTGGGCAGTTTGACTGGGGCGGTCGCCTCCCAAAGAGTAACGGAGGCGCTCAAAGGTTCTCTCAGCACGGTCGGAAATCGTGCGTAGAGTGTAAAGGCAGAAGAGAGCTTGATTGCAAGACATACAGGTCGAGCAAGGACGAAAGTCGGACTTAGTGATCCGGTGGTTCCGCATGGAAGGGCCATCGCTCAACGGATAAAAGCTACCCTGGGGATAACAGGCTTATCTCCCCCAAGAGTCCACATCGACGGGGAGGTTTGGCACCTCGATGTCGGCTCATCACATCCTGGGGCTGTAGTAGGTCCCAAGGGTTGGGCTGTTCGCCCATTAAAGTGGTACGCGAGCTGGGTTCAGAACGTCGTGAGACAGTTCGGTCCCTATCCGTCGCAGGCGTAGGAAATTTGAGGAGACCTGTCCTTAGTACGAGAGGACCGGGATGGACGTACCTCTGGTGTACCAGTTGTTCTGCCAAGGGCATGGCTGGGTAGCTATGTACGGAATGGATAAGCGCTGAAAGCATCTAAGCGCGAAGCCAACTTCAAGATAAGATTTCCCACCGTAAGGGTAAGATCCCAGGAAGACTACCTGGTTGATAGGTCGGAGGTGTAAGTGCAGCAATGTATGTAGCTTACCGATACTAATAGATCGAGGACTTGACCAAGATTATTTAATCTTACAAATGTTATTCAGTTTTTAGAGTATTAAGTAAAATATTGTTTTAAAAAAGTGTTGACAAATGCTTACTGAAATGGTATTATAATACTTGTTCAAAAATGAACTTACATAATCTAGTTATTACAGCAAAGAGGATACACCTGTTCCCATTCCGAACACAGAAGTTAAGCTCTTTAGCGCCGATGGTACTTGGTGGGAAGCTGCCTGGGAGAGTAGGACATAGCTAGGTGATGTGCCGAAGTGGCGGAACTGGCAGACGCACAGGACTTAAAATCCTGCGGGACTTACCTCTCGTACCGGTTCGATTCCGGTCTTCGGCACCATTATAAAGTGGACCTTTAGCTCAGTTGGTTAGAGCGCCCGGCTCATAACCGGTAGGTCCGGGGTTCGAGTCCCTGAAGGTCCACCACTTTAAGAACTTTGAAAATTAAACAGTAGGTTAATTATAAAAATTCTTTTTTAAAGAATTAAACACAAACAACCAAGCCAGATATTCAGATAATGATTAGCTGAGCGATGGACAACTTTTTAAATTATATTTGAGAGTTTGATCCTGGCTCAGGATGAACGCTGGCGGCGTGCCTAACACATGCAAGTCGAGCGATCTCTTCGGAGAGAGCGGCGGACGGGTGAGTAACGCGTGGGTAACCTGCCCTGTACACACGGATAACATACCGAAAGGTATACTAATACGGGATAACATATGAAAGTCGCATGGCTTTTGTATCAAAGCTCCGGCGGTACAGGATGGACCCGCGTCTGATTAGCTAGTTGGTAAGGTAATGGCTTACCAAGGCAACGATCAGTAGCCGACCTGAGAGGGTGATCGGCCACACTGGAACTGAGACACGGTCCAGACTCCTACGGGAGGCAGCAGTGGGGAATATTGCACAATGGGCGAAAGCCTGATGCAGCAACGCCGCGTGAGCGATGAAGGCCTTCGGGTCGTAAAGCTCTGTCCTCAAGGAAGATAATGACGGTACTTGAGGAGGAAGCCCCGGCTAACTACGTGCCAGCAGCCGCGGTAATACGTAGGGGGCTAGCGTTATCCGGAATTACTGGGCGTAAAGGGTGCGTAGGTGGTTTTTTAAGTCAGAAGTGAAAGGCTACGGCTCAACCGTAGTAAGCTTTTGAAACTAGAGAACTTGAGTGCAGGAGAGGAGAGTAGAATTCCTAGTGTAGCGGTGAAATGCGTAGATATTAGGAGGAATACCAGTAGCGAAGGCGGCTCTCTGGACTGTAACTGACACTGAGGCACGAAAGCGTGGGGAGCAAACAGGATTAGATACCCTGGTAGTCCACGCCGTAAACGATGAGTACTAGGTGTCGGGGGTTACCCCCCTCGGTGCCGCAGCTAACGCATTAAGTACTCCGCCTGGGAAGTACGCTCGCAAGAGTGAAACTCAAAGGAATTGACGGGGACCCGCACAAGTAGCGGAGCATGTGGTTTAATTCGAAGCAACGCGAAGAACCTTACCTAAGCTTGACATCCCACTGACCTCTCCCTAATCGGAGATTTCCCTTCGGGGACAGTGGTGACAGGTGGTGCATGGTTGTCGTCAGCTCGTGTCGTGAGATGTTGGGTTAAGTCCCGCAACGAGCGCAACCCTTGCCTTTAGTTGCCAGCATTAAGTTGGGCACTCTAGAGGGACTGCCGAGGATAACTCGGAGGAAGGTGGGGATGACGTCAAATCATCATGCCCCTTATGCTTAGGGCTACACACGTGCTACAATGGGTGGTACAGAGGGTTGCCAAGCCGCGAGGTGGAGCTAATCCCTTAAAGCCATTCTCAGTTCGGATTGTAGGCTGAAACTCGCCTACATGAAGCTGGAGTTACTAGTAATCGCAGATCAGAATGCTGCGGTGAATGCGTTCCCGGGTCTTGTACACACCGCCCGTCACACCATGGAAGTTGGGGGCGCCCGAAGCCGGTTAGCTAACCTTTTAGGAAGCGGCCGTCGAAGGTGAAACCAATGACTGGGGTGAAGTCGTAACAAGGTAGCCGTATCGGAAGGTGCGGCTGGATCACCTCCTTTCTAAGGAGTAATTACCTACTGTTTAATTTTGAGAGTTCTTAAATGAACTTTATATTGTGGGGGTGTAGCTCAGCTGGGAGAGCACTTGCCTTGCACGCAAGGGGTCAGGAGTTCGATCCTCCTCATCTCCACCATATTAGTACTTTGAAAACTGCATAACATTTAGTGATGATTAAATAAACCAATATAAGAGAAGAAAACTCTTTAAAAAATAACACTTTTAATAACTGGTCAAGTTATTAAGGGCGCAGGGCGGATGCCTTGGCACTAAGAGCCGATGAAGGACGCGATAAGCTGCGATAAGCTTCGGGGAGTTGCACGTAAACTTTGATCCGAAGATTTCCGAATGAGGAAACTCACTTAGAGTAATGTCTAAGTATCATTAAGTGAATACATAGCTTAGTGAGGGGAACCCGGGGAACTGAAACATCTAAGTACCCGGAGGAAAAGAAAGAAATTCGATTCCGTAAGTAGCGGCGAGCGAACGCGGAATAGCCCAAACCAGTGAAGTTTTCTTCGCTGGGGTTGCGGACACATCATCAACAAAGAGGTATCGTAAACGAAGAGAGTTGGAAAGCTCCGCTATAAAGTGTAATAGCCACGTAGTTGAAACGAGAAGACTTTAGATGTGATCCAGAGTACCACGGGACACGTGAAACCCTGTGGGAAGCAGGAGGGACCATCCTCCAAGGCTAAATACTACTTAGTGACCGATAGCGCATAGTACCGTGAGGGAAAGGTGAAAAGAACCCCGGGAGGGGAGTGAAATAGAACCTGAAACCCTGCGCTTACAAGCTGTGGAAGCACTTTATATGTGTGACCGCGTACTTTTTGTAGAACGGGCCAACGAGTTACGATAGTAAGCTAGGTTAAGTACTTAAGGTATGGAGCCGTAGTGAAAGCGAGTCTTAAATGGGCGTTAAGTTTGCTGTCGTAGACCCGAAACCGAGCGACCTATCCATGAGCAGGATGAAGCGAAAGTAAAATTTCGTGGAGGTCCGAACCCACGAGCGTTGAAAAGCTCGGGGATGACTTGTGGATAGCGGTGAAATTCCAATCGAGCTCGGAGATAGCTGGTTCTCCCCGAAATAGCTTTAGGGCTAGCCTCAAGGTTGAGAAATACGGAGGTAGAGCACTGAATATCCTAGGGGGCATTGCGCTTACCGAAGATTATCAAACTCCGAATGCCGTTATTTTATACTTGGGAGTCAGACTGTGGGTAATAAGATTCATAGTCGAGAGGGCAACAGCCCAGATCGTCAGCTAAGGTCCCTAAATGTAAGTTAAGTGGTAAAGGATGTGGGATTGCATAGACAACCAGGATGTTGGCTTAGAAGCAGCCACTCATTTAAAGAGTGCGTAATAGCTCACTGGTCGAGTGATCCTGCGCCGAAGATTACCGGGGCTAAAACTTACTACCGAAGCTACGATATCATTTATGATAGGTAGGGGAGCTTCCTATGCAGGCTGAAGCATGACCGTAAGGACGTGTGGACAGTATAGGAGTGAGAATGTTGGCATGAGTAGCGAGACGTGGGTGAGAATCCCACGGGCCGTAAACCCAAGGTTTCCAGGGGAAGGTTCGTCCGCCCTGGGTTAGTCGGGACCTAAGCCGAGGCCGAAAGGCGTAGGTGATGGACAACAGGTTGAGATTCCTGTACCACCGATAATCGTTTGAGAGATGGAATGACACAGTAGGATAAGCTAACCACACTGTTGGTTATGTGTGGCTAAGTACTGAGGCAGTCAAGGCAGGCAAATCCGCCATGATAATGCTGGGGTACGATGGGGAGCGAAATTAAGTAGCGAAGTAGCTGATTTCACACTGTCGAGAAAAGTTTCTATCGAGATTAAAGGTGCCCGTACCGCAAACCGACACAGGTGGGTGAGGAGAGTATCCTAAGGCCAGCGAGAGAACTGTTGTTAAGGAACTCGGCAAAATGACCCCGTAACTTAGGGAGAAGGGGTGCCACGTTAGGGTTAACGCCCGAGGTGGCCGCAGAGAATAGGCCCAAGCGACTGTTTACCAAAAACACAGGTTTCTGCTAAGTCGCAAGACGATGTATAGGAGCTGACGCCTGCCCGGTGCTGGAAGGTTAAGGGGATCTGTTAGGATTTATCCGAAGCAGTGAACTTAAGCCCCAGTAAACGGCGGCCGTAACTATAACGGTCCTAAGGTAGCGAAATTCCTTGTCGGGTAAGTTCCGACCCGCACGAAAGGCGTAACGATTTGGGCACTGTCTCAACAACAGACTCGGTGAAATTGTAATCCCGGTGAAGATGCCGGGTACCTGCGACAGGACGGAAAGACCCCATGGAGCTTTACTGTAGCTTGACATTGAATTTTGGTGCTACATGTACAGGATAGGTGGGAGGCTATGAAATCGGGACGCCAGTCTCGGTGGAGCTATCCTTGGGATACCACCCTTGTAGTACTGAGATTCTAACCAGATACCTTGAATCAGGTATTGGGACACTGTCAGGTGGGCAGTTTGACTGGGGCGGTCGCCTCCCAAAGAGTAACGGAGGCGCTCAAAGGTTCTCTCAGCACGGTCGGAAATCGTGCGTAGAGTGTAAAGGCAGAAGAGAGCTTGATTGCAAGACATACAGGTCGAGCAAGGACGAAAGTCGGACTTAGTGATCCGGTGGTTCCGCATGGAAGGGCCATCGCTCAACGGATAAAAGCTACCCTGGGGATAACAGGCTTATCTCCCCCAAGAGTCCACATCGACGGGGAGGTTTGGCACCTCGATGTCGGCTCATCACATCCTGGGGCTGTAGTAGGTCCCAAGGGTTGGGCTGTTCGCCCATTAAAGTGGTACGCGAGCTGGGTTCAGAACGTCGTGAGACAGTTCGGTCCCTATCCGTCGCAGGCGTAGGAAATTTGAGGAGACCTGTCCTTAGTACGAGAGGACCGGGATGGACGTACCTCTGGTGTACCAGTTGTTCTGCCAAGGGCATGGCTGGGTAGCTATGTACGGAATGGATAAGCGCTGAAAGCATCTAAGCGCGAAGCCAACTTCAAGATAAGATTTCCCACCGTAAGGGTAAGATCCCAGGAAGACTACCTGGTTGATAGGTCGGAGGTGTAAGTGCAGCAATGTATGTAGCTTACCGATACTAATAGATCGAGGACTTGACCAAGATTATTTAATCTTAATAAATGTTATTCAGTTTTTAGAGTACTAACTCTAAATAAAGATTATGCGGTTATTACAGCAAAGAGGATACACCTGTTCCCATTCCGAACACAGAAGTTAAGCTCTTTAGCGCCGATGGTACTTGGTGGGAAGCTGCCTGGGAGAGTAGGACGTAGCCGCGTAATCTTTTTTATTTTACGTGGATTTGTAGTGGTGGTTAGTATTAAGTTACATTTGAAGTCATAAAGCTGAGAAGATGCTTTAAAATGGCTTCTGCATTGTAACTTAACACTAACCACTTTTTTTGATGTGTAAAATAAAGAAGAATTACGCTTGTACGAGATGTGATTAAACTATATAAAGTAAAAAATGATAAAAGATACTTTAAAAAACTTGATTATAATTATATGATTAAAATAGTCGTTTAATATAATCACAATATGTTTTGGGAGGAGGATCTTTAGCTTGAAATTTAAGTTAAAGTAAAATTAAAAGTAATGAATACACCAATAATAGATTCTTTAAGAAAAATAGTTGATGATAATATAATATCATTTCATATGCCAGGTCATAAGAAAGGCGCTATATATAAAATGCTAGGGTATGAAGATATACTTGAAAATTTATACAAGCTAGATACAACTGAGATTCCAGGGACAGATAATTTACATTCACCAGAAGAGTGTATAAAAGAGTCTCTTAAAAGGGCTTCAGAAGTATTTAAAAGCGATAAAACTTTTTATTTAGTGAATGGATCTACTTGTGGAATTGAGGCAGCTATAATGGCTTCTGTAAATCCTAAAGAAAAAATAATACTAAATAGAGATTGCCATCAGTCAGCGATTAATTCTTGTATAATTGGAGATATAGATCCAATTTATGTTAACCCTAGTATAAATAAAGATAGCAATACTTTATCTGGAGTTAGTTTTAATGATGTAAAGAGTGTTATAGACTCAAATTTAGATGCCAAGGCAGTTTTTCTGACTTATCCAACTTATTTTGGAGATGTGTTTGATTTAAAGTCTATTTGTAGTTATGCACATGAAAAAGGTATGACTGTTATAATAGATGAAGCCCATGGAGCTCATTTAGGGTTAAGTGAGAAGCTACCAGAGACAGCATTAAGCCAAGGCGCAGATATAGTAATACAAAGTACTCATAAAACATTACCATCTTTTACACAATCATCTATGATTCATATTAAAGGAAATAGAATAGATATAAATAAGTTAACAAATATGCTGAGAATAACAGAATCTTCAAGTCCATCATACTTACTTATGGCATCTTTGGATATAGCTGTAGATATATATGAAAAAAATGGATTTGATTTAATGGATAAACTTTTAAATAATATATATGAATTTAAAAATGAAACTTATAAACTTAAAAATATTAAAGTAGATGAAAGCAAAGATCATACAAAAATATTTTTAAATACAAAAAAACTTGGAATTACGGGACATGAATTAGAAAATATTTTAAGAGAAAATTATAATATACAGGTTGAGTTATCTAATTATTACGGTGTTTTATTGATTGCAACAATTGGGAATACAAAAGATGAATTTTTAAAGTTAAAAGATGTATTATTTGAAATCGATAAAATTTATAAGAAAGAAAGTCATTTAAAAAGCGTATCGTATCCAATTAAATTACCTAAAAAGATATTAACTCCAAGAGAAGCATTCTATATGAATAAAAAAAATGTTAAAATAGAGAATAGCATAGGAAAAATTTCAGGTGAGTATATAATACCATATCCACCAGGAGTTAGCTTAGTATCTCCTGGAGAGGAGATTACAAGAGAAGTTATTGATTACATTATAGAATGTAAATCTAAGGGAATGAACGTTAATGGAGTTAAAGATAGTGAACTTAGGTTTATTCAAGTTATAGACATAGATTAAATTCATAAGAAAGGAAGACAGTATTAGTTACGTATATTAGTATATTAAGCGTGATAAATATTGATAGGTGTAAAAAATGAAAGGAAAGTTAATAATTATAGAAAGTGGTTCAGATGCTAGCGGAAAAGCAACTCAAACCAAAAAATTATACAATAGATTAATAGAAGATGGGTATAAAGTAAAAAAAGTCGAATATCCAAATTATAAATCAGATTCTGCTTCACTAGTTAAGATGTATTTAAATGGAGACTTCGGGAAAAATGCTAATGACGTAGATGCATATGTAGCTTCTACATTCTTCGCAGCAGATAGATACGCATCTTTTAAAACGGAATGGGAATCTTTTTATAATGAAGGCGGAGTTATAATAGCAGACAGATATACTACTTCAAATATGGTTCATCAAGCATCAAAAATGGATGAACAAGAAAGAGATAAATATATAAATTGGTTATTTGACTTTGAGTTTAATTTATATAAGATTCCACAACCAGATTGTGTAGTATTTTTGGATGTTCCTGTAGAGTTTAGTAAAAAACTTATGGAAAATAGAAAAAATAAATTTACAGGAGAAGAAAAAAAGGATATACATGAAAGTGATATAGACTATCTAACAAGATCATATAATAACTCTTTATATATAGCAAATAAGTATAATTGGAATAAGATTGATTGTATAGAAGATGAAAAATTAAGAAGTATAGATAGTATACATGAAGAAGTATATAAAGTTGTTAAAAAAACTATAGATTCTATGGAGAAATAGATATGTATTTTGAAAATATTATAGGACAAAGTTTTGCTAAAAAATATTTATCAAACTCTATTACAAAAGATAAAATAAATCATGCGTATTTATTTGAGGGAATAAATGGAGTTGGGAAAAGCACACTTGCACAGGAGTTTGCAAAGTTTTTACTTAAAACAGAGCATCTAGAGAATAACCCTGATTTTATACCTATAGAACCTCAAGGTGCAAGTATAAAAATAGCTCAAATAAGAAGCTTACAGACTGATGTTATAATAAAGCCACATGGAGATTATAAAATATATTTAATTACTGATGCGGAAAAAATGACTATAGAGTCTCAAAATGCATTATTAAAAACATTAGAAGAACCACCTAACTACGTAATAATAATACTTTTAACAAATAATAAAAACTCATTACTAGATACAATAAAGTCAAGATGTGATATAGTAAAGTTTTTACCAATACCGTTTATAGAATTAAAGGAGCATTTGAAAGCAAAGGGAATTGAAGATAGAAAAGCTAGTATGTTAGCTACATTTTCTAGAGGAAGTATAAGTAAAGCTTTAGAGCTGTCTGAGTCATCAGATTTTATGGTAATGAGAGAAGATATTCAAAGCAATATACAAACTATGTTAGATAAGAATGTAGTTGATATACTAGAACTTCCAAGTAAGTATGATAAATATAAAGATAATATTATTGAAGTTTTGGATATAACTTTGAATTACTTTAGAGATATAATGATGTTAAAAGAAAATATAAATAAAGATATGATTATAAATATAGATAAAATAACATTTTTACAAAATATGAGCAAAAAAATTAACTATTCTCAAGTGTCTAAGATTATTGATATAATAGAAGAGACTAAGAAAAAGTTAAGAAGTAATTGTAACTTTAATTTGAGTATACAAGTGATGTCTTTAAATATATATGAGGTGATTAAATGATAAGAATAGTGGGTGTTAGATTCAAAAGTGCAGGAAAAATATATTATTTTGATCCTGTAGAATTTGAAATAGAGAAAAATGTAGATGTAGTAGTAGAAACTGCAAGGGGATTAGAATATGGTAAGGTTGTAGTAGGACCTAAGGAATTAGACGAGAGTGAGTTAGTATCACCTTTAAAACCTATTGTAAGAATAGCAACAGAAGAAGATACTAAGATTTATTTAGAAAATAAAGAAAAAGCAAAAGAAACTTTTGAGGTTTGCCAACAAAAAATAAAAGAACATGAATTAACTATGTTTCTTATAGATTGTGAATATACGTTTGATAGAAATAAGCTAATATTCTACTTTACAGCAGAAGGAAGAATAGACTTTAGAGAACTTGTAAAAGACTTAGCTTCTATATTTAAGACTAGAATAGAACTAAGACAAATTGGAGTAAGAGATGAAGCTAAATCTATAGGTGGACTTGGACCATGCGGAAGAAGATTATGTTGTTCTTCTTGGTTAGGAGATTTCCAACCTGTGTCTATAAAAATGGCCAAGGATCAAAGTTTATCACTTAATCCTACTAAAATTTCAGGTATATGTGGTAGATTATTCTGCTGTTTAAAATATGAACATGATGTATATAGTGAAGCATTAGAAAAAATGCCAACAGTAGGTTCTATAGTACAATCTCCAGATGGAAAAGGAAAAGTAATTGAAATTAATCCTCTTTTAGAACAAATTAAAGTAGAATTACAAGATAAAAACATAAAACTTTATGAAAGAGAAGATATAAAGATCTTACAAGAAGCTAAGAAATGTGCTGGATGTGGACAAAAAGATGAAAAACTTGATGCAGAGACATTAAGAGAGTTAAAAAAATTAGAAGATTAATAGGGGGTAGGATATTTCCTACCCTTTAAATTGTGAATTTTTAACGCTTAAAGAAATTACACTTGCTGAAATTTGTGAATAATCTACAAACTTTAGTTGTATCAAAATACTATATTTTGAGCGTTAAAAAGATTTTAAGCAACGGATGAAGTCGTTTGAGTAACGGGACACGAGCTTGCCGAGTGGACGTTGACGACATGAAATTTTGGCGATATGAAGTAGTTCGCAGACGTAGTCGCTCAAGCGAAGCGAATTTTTAATGTTAAGGAGTAGATTTATGGACGTAAAAATAAAAGAGACGGAAAGAATAGATGATATTCAATTAAAAGGACTAAGGTTGATACAAGACACAACTGGATTTTGTTTTGGAGTAGATGCTGTTTTATTAGCGAATTTTGCTAAAGTAAAAAGAGGTGCTAGCGTAGTAGATTTAGGAACAGGAACAGGTATAATACCAATATTAATAGCTGGTAAAAGTGAAGCTAAGGAAATTATAGGTGTAGAGATCCAAGAAGAAGTTTATGAGATGGCTTCAAGATCTGTACTATTAAATGACTTACAAGATAGAGTTAAAATTGTAAATGGAGATATAAAAGTAATAGATAAAACTTTAGAAGTTAACAAGTTTGATGTAGTTACTTCAAATCCTCCATATATGCATGATAATGGGATAAAAAATCCAAATGATAAAAAAGCTATATCAAGACATGAAGTAAAATGTAATTTAGAAGACGTTATAAGATCAGCATCTAGACTATTGAAAGATACAGGTAAGTTTTACATGATCCACAGACCAACTAGATTGATAGAAATAATAACATTAGCAAGACAGTATAAGTTAGAGCCAAAGCAAATTCAGTTTATTCATCCTAAGCAAGGCAAAGCTCCTAACATAATGTTAGTTCAGTTTACTAAGGGTGGAAGACCAGATTTAAAAATATTAGATCCATTATATGTTTATGATGAGGATGAAAATTATACTAAAGAAATTGATGACATATATGCAAATCAAGATATAGGAGAAAAGTAAATGAGTGGAAAATTATATGTATGTGGAACTCCAATAGGAAACTTAGAAGATATAACATATAGAACCTTAAGAGTTTTAAATGAAGTTGATTTAATAGCAGCAGAAGATACTAGACATAGTATTAAACTTTTAAATCATTTTGAAATATCGAAACCATTAACAAGTTATCATGAATATAATAAAGATAATAAAGGTGGATATTTAATAAATAAATTACTAAGCGGAGAAAATATAGCGTTGATAAGTGACGCTGGAATGCCTGGAATATCAGATCCTGGAGAAGAAGTAATAAAACAGGCTATTGAAAATGATATTGAAGTAGTTGTATTACCTGGGGCTACTGCATCTATCACGGCATTAATAGGTTCAGGGCTTGAAACTGGCAAATTTGCATTTGAAGGTTTTTTAGATAGAGATAAAAAAAGAAGAAGAGCTCAACTAGAAGAATTACAATATGAAAAAAGAACTATTATATTCTATGAATCTCCACATAGACTAAAAGATACTTTAAAAGATATGTTAAAAGTATTAGGTAATAGATCTATAGCAATAAATAGAGAATTAACTAAAAAGTATCAAGAGATAATAAGAAAAGACATACAAGGTTGTATAGAAATTTTTAATGAAAGAGAAGTAAAAGGAGAATTTGTACTTATAGTTGAAGGCTTTAAAGGTGAAGTAAAAAAAGTTTGCGAGTACGATGATTTAAATGATAGAGAGTATGTGGTAAAGCTTATGGAAGAAGGTATAAGTAAAAAAGATGCAATTAAAGCTGTTTGTAAAGAAAGAAAGTTAAAGAAAGATATAGTATATAAACAAGTTCTAGATTTATAAAATAGAGGTGATAAAGCATGACATTAGTAAAAAAGCTAATGGATTGTATAAAAAGTGAAAATACAGTTGATTCAATAAAAAAAATGGATGAGTCAGGCGATTTATCAAAAATATTACCGATTACTATTGATATGAAGAGTGTAGGTGAATGCAAATATCATGTTATAAATTGCTTTGAACATTCAATTCTAGCTGTTAAATTATTTGAAGATACTTTAAAGGAAGAAAACTTTTTTGAAAGTCATTTGAAAGACAGAGTATTTGAATCTTTAAATAAAAAATTAGAAAATGGAATGAAAAAAATAGATCTTATAAAATTAGGGATATTCCTACATGATATGGGTAAACCTATAGCTCAAACTGTTGATGATAATGGAAGGATCCATTTTAAAAAACACGAAATATTAGGAGCAAATAAATCATTAGAAATTTCTAAAACATTAAATTTAAGTGAATTAAATTCATCTATTTTATACAAATATATTAGATATCATATGTCATTACTTGAGTTATACAGAAATAATGATATGTCCAAAGAAAGATTATTTAATATATTTGATGATCTAAAAGATGAAAGCATAGATATATTCATTATAGGATATGTTGATATAGTATCAACTCGAAAATTAATAAGACCAGATGAAGATATGGGTATAATTAAATCGTATATGAACTATGCAATAACTAACTACATATATCGATATGAGAGAGGGTAGTTTAGATAAAATGTAAAGTCGTTGTAATATAAGTATAGTAAAATTTTATTTAATATTAAGATATAGACAATTTGTAAAAATTTGTATATTATAAAAGTGTATTAATTTTTTAAATTAATACACTTTTATTACGTTTATATTTAAAGATTTTATTAAAAAAAGGTTAAAAAATAATATCTTGGAAAACGATTTTATAAATGACTTAAGCTTGGGGAGGATAAAGAATGAGAAAAGATATATCAAATAAATTAAAATCAATTCAACCATCGGTAACATTAGCTATAACTGCAAAAGCTAAGAGCTTAAAAGCTCAAGGTGTAGATATAATAGGATTTGGGGCAGGAGAACCTGATTTTAGAACTCCAAAACACATAAGAGATGCAGCTATAGATGCTATAGAAAATGAGAGTATAGGGTATACTGCTGCTTCGGGAATGGATAGTTTAAAGCAAGCTATATGTGATAAATTAAAAAGAGATAATAACTTAGAATACACTAAAGATCAAATAGTTGTTTCTAATGGAGCTAAACACTCATTATTTAATACTTTATCAGCGATATGTAATCCTGGAGATGAAGTAATAGTTCCTAATCCATATTGGGTAAGTTATCCAGAATTAATAAGATTAGTAGATGCAAAACCTGTATTTGTAGAGTGTCCAGAAGAAGCTGAATTTAAATACACAGTTGAAGCTTTAGAATCTGCAATAACAGATAAAACTAAAGCAATAATATTAAATACACCAAATAATCCAACTGGAACAGCTTATAAAGAAGAAGATTTAAAAGCTATAGCTAATTTAGCTGTGAAAAACAATATATATGTAATCTCAGATGAAATATATGAAAAATTATTATATGAAGGAACTCATAAAAGTATAGCATCTTTTAATGAAGATATAAAAGATTTAACAATAGTTGTAAATGGAGTAGCAAAAGCTTATGCAATGACAGGTTGGAGAATAGGATACACTGCTTGTAAAAAAGAAATAGCTAAGTCTATGTCGAATTTCCAAAGTCATGCTACTTCAAATCCAAATACTATAGCTCAATATGCTACAATAGCTGCTTTAAATGCTCCAGAGGATACATTGAAGGAAATGGTTGAAGCATTTAAAGAAAGAAGAGACTTCATGGTTGATAAAATTAACTCTATAGAGAATTTATCATGCTTAAAACCACAAGGAGCTTTTTATGTAATGGTAAATATAAGTAAACTATTAGGTAAAACTTTAAATGGAAAAGAAATAAAAAATTCAATAGACTTTGCTGATTATTTATTAGATGATGCAAATGTAGCTGTTGTTCCAGGAATAGGGTTTGGAAATGATAATTACATAAGACTTTCTTATGCAACATCATTAGAAAACATAAAAGAGGGTCTAGAGAGAATAGAGAAAGGTATAACTTTATAATTAAGAATTAACAAGCTATTTTAACTTGTAGATTTATATTCTACTTGTTAAGATAGCTTTTTTATTTTTGATTTATATAATGCAATTAGATTACAAAGGTCATATATTATAGAACTAAGTAATATTTTGGAGTATAATAATAAATATTGTTTGAAAAATAGAATAATGGGGGGAATTTATGTTAAAGAAAGGCATAGTAGCTATAGTTATAGCGATTATTGTATTCCAAGCGTACAGCATGATATCATCAAAAGAAAAGGATACTTATGCAGATGTAAATGAGGGTAAAATTGAATCTATAGAAAAAAAACCAAAACATGAAAGAAGTGATTATATAGAAGGTATACAACCTCTTTATATAGATGGAATATTGGTTGCTAACAAAGATTATGGTCTTCCAAGCGAATATGCTCCAACAAGTGGAAGCGAAGATTATGAAGCAATGGAAGCGTTTAAAGAAATGCAAGAAGCTGCAAAAAAAGATGGAATAAAAATAACTGTAAGAAGTGGATACAGAAGTTATGATACACAAGTTCAACTATATAATGATTATGTTAAAAGAGATGGCAAAAAAGCTGCGGATAGATACTCTTCAGTACCAGGTTTTAGCGAACATCAAACAGGCTTAGCTTTAGATATTTCAAATAGCAAGAAAAGATCAGTAGGCACTTGGTTCGACGAGACACCGCAAGCCGAATGGTTGTATGAAAATGCATATAAGTATGGATTTATACTTAGATACCCAAAAGGTAAAGAAGATATAACTGGGTATATGTATGAATCTTGGCACTATAGATATATAGGTAAAGAGCATAGTAAGAATTTTAAAATGAATAATTTAACACTAGAAGAATATTTGGGATTAAAATAGAGGATGAAAAAAATCATCCTCTATTTTTATTTATAATATAGATTTGCCTTCGATTATAGTTGAAAGAATAACTGATGTTTTAGTTCTTCCGACTTGTTTAATTTTATCAATTACTTGTTCAAGTGCATACATATCTGGGACTATAACTTTTAGTAAAAGGCAATCATCTCCAGTTATATGATGACATTCAACAATACGGTTATCACGTTTAACGTAGTCTATAAAAGCTTGATAATTTTCACTAGGTAAAGATATGTTTATAAAAGATTTAATTACTCTTCCTAATTTATCTGGATTTACGATAGCTTTGTAGCCTTTAATAACTCCAGATTCCTCTAATCTTTTAACTCTTTCTGAAACTGCAGGTGATGTCAAACCTACTATTTTACCTAAATCCTTCATGGAAATTCTACCATCTTCTTGTAGTAGTTCTATAATTTTAAAATCTGTTGCATCCATATTAAAACTCCTTTCGACTTTCGATATTAGTTAAATATTTTTTTTAGTGTCTAGCATAGAATTTTTTAGATTCCAAAGATTTTCAGATAAGTCAACTTTGTATGTTTGAGGATAGACTAGTCGTCTATATTCTCTCCATAAAGTATTTAGTTCATTTTGAGCATATTTTTTTATTTCAGACACTGATCTTTTTTCATATACACAATTTCCATTAACAAATAAAGGTTGTAAAAGCTCTCTGATTGTATAATTTTTAAATGTTTTTTTCTTCCATGTATATACTGGATGGAATACAGTCAATGGTTTTGTAGTATCTAGAACCTCATCTTCAAGCATTATTAAATCTGCTTCAGCTTTTCCTTGATTATTATATATTCTAACAACTTTTTTGTATCCAGGGTTAGTAATTTTCTCTGGATCTTCAGAAATTTTAATTTTTGGTTCAATTTGGTTATTTTTAAAAGACGCTACCAGTTTATAAACTCCGCCTAATGATGGAGAATCAGCTGAAGTTATTAGCTTTGTTCCAACTCCCCAAGAGTTAATTGGAGAACCAGATGATTTTAAACTTGATATAGCATATTCATCTAAATCATTAGATGCTGTTATTTGTATATTCGTGAAACCTTCTGAATCTAATACTTTTTTACATGCTTTAGATAAATAATCTAAATCACCAGAGTCTAGTCTGATTCCAACTGGTTTATAGCCTTTAGTCTTTAAATCTTTAAAGACTTTAATTGCATTAGGGACTCCACTATTTAAAACATCATAAGTATCTACTAATAGAAGGCACTTATCTGGATAAATTTTTGCATAAGCTTCAAATGCCTCTAATTCAGAATCGAATTTTTGAACCCAGCTATGAGCATGAGTTCCAACTATAGGGATATCAAACATTTTCCCTGCGAGTACATTTGCAGTAGCACTACATCCCCCGATTATAGCTGCTCTTGCACCGTAAATTCCTGCATCTGGACCTTGAGCACGTCTTAATCCAAATTCTAATACGGAATCACCTTGAGCTGCAAAGCAAACTCTTGAAGCTTTACTAGCTATTAGTGACTGGAAGTTCACTATTGTAAGCAATGCAGTTTCAATAAGTTGAGCTTGATAAAGTGGTGCTTTAATCCTTATTATAGGTTCATTTGGGAACATTACAGTTCCTTCAGGAACAGAATAAATATCTCCTGTAAATTTAAAATCTTTTAAGAAATCTAAAAATTCATCTGAGAATAAGTTTAAGCCCCTAAGATATTCCAAGTCACTGTTGGAAAAATTAAGGTTATTTATGTACTCAACTAATTGATCTATACCACAAACAATCGTATACCCACCCTTGCAAGCGTTTTTCCTAAAAAACATATCAAATACGACTATATCATCATGAACACCATTCTCAAAATATCCATTAATCATAGTAAGCTGATATAAGTCAGTAAGAAGTGTTAAATTTTTCATTATATATCTCCTTATTACCCTAAAAATATAAAAAAATTACATAAGTATACTAAAACATAATATAGGATAAGTTTCAAGTATAATATGGGAACTTACTATCATAAAATTCATAAGAGGGGGTAGATTTGTATGGGAAAAATATGGTTTTGGATGATTTCAATTGGGATAGTAGGAAGCATATGTACAAACAACTTAGCACAATTAAATGAGGTTATATTAAATGAATCATCTAAAGGAATTGAATTTGCAGTAAGTTTAGCCGGAATAATGGCCCTTTGGATGGGGATTATGAATATAGCTAAAGATTCTGGATTAATAAATAAAATAGGGGATATATTATATCCTATTTTGAAAAAATTATTTCCATCTATTCCAAAAGGTCACAAAGCTATGTCATATATAGTTATGAATATGGTTTTAAATATGTTAGGCGCAGGGAATGGAGCTACAGCATTTGGATTAAAAGCTATGAATGAATTACAAACTTTAAATAAAAGAAAAGACACAGCTACAAATGATATGATTATGTTTTTAGTAATAAATATTTCATCTATACAAATTATTCCATTTACCATGATTAAATTAAGGTTAGATGGAGGATCAACAAATCCAGGAGAAATAATTATTTCAACTTTATTTGCGACAATTATATCTACAATAGTTGCAATAACAAGTTGTAAATTCCTTCAAAGAAGGAGGTATAAGTAATGATTGATTTATTTTCAAATTCTATAATCCCGATTATTATTTTAGGAATTGTAATTCATGGAAAGATAAAAGGTGTAGATATATATGATAGTTTTGTTAAAGGTGCTATAGATGGATTGAAGGCTACATGGAGTATATTGCCATACATAATAGGAATATTTTTAGCAATAGGAATATTTAAAAGTGGAAAAGGGATTGATATGTTAGAGTTTATATTTAAGCCTATAGCAGAATTATTCAGTATTCCAAAAGAGCTGATAGGTCTTATAATAGTTAAACCTCTATCTGGAAGTGGAGCTTTAGGAATGTATAATGAACTTGTAAGTAGAGTAGGAATGGGAAATTTAGTTGAGCAAATGGGGGCAACTATAGTTGGAGCATCGGAAACCATATTTTATACAATGGCTATATATTTTGGAAGCTTAAAAATAAAAAATACTAGGCATACTTTAGCATGTGCAATGATGAGTCATGTTGCAGGTGTATTAGCGGCTGTGTTTATATGTTACATATTATTTGCTTAAAATATTGAATCTTAAAATTTAATATCGGATACATAGTATGTCCAATAATGTTCGATAGGATAAAAACAATTTGTAGAATTTATACAAAAAAGTTTTTTGTTAAATTTTAAAAATTTTTATTTACAATTACATAATAAGGCACTATAATTAGTTTATAATAAAATTTCAAAATTAAATTCTATGAAAAAGAGAGTAACATTAAATTGAGTTTCAGCGAGCTAGGGTTGGTGTGAGCCTAGTAATGAAGTTTATTGTGAAGAGAGCTTTGGAGAAGGTTGCCTGAAATAATAGTATGGTAATCGGTGAGCCTGCCTTAAAGGATAGAGTGGATAAGTTTACTTATCAATTAGAGTGGTAACGCGGATATAATTCGTCTCTTGGTTTTTATAACCAAGAGACTTTTTTAATATAATGAATTATATTTGTATTAGCATATATTTGATTAACTTATCAATGAGAGTGGTACCACGGATAATTTCGTCTCTTAGCATTTTGCTAAGAGGCTTTTTTTATGCTTAAGTGGACAATTAAGGAAAAAATTATAACAAAAGTAACTATGTATTATCAATTACTAATAATTATTAATTGGGAGGTATTATAATGAAAATATTAAAAAAAGTAGTGTTTACAGGATTAATAGGAGTTTTAACTTTAGGTGTAGTAGGATGTTCATCATCAAAAGAGGATAAAAGTCAATTGCAATCAATCAAAGATAAAGGAGTACTAACGGTAGCTACAAGTGCAGATTACCCTCCGTATGAGTTCCATAAAAAAGTGGATGGAAAAGACAGCATAGTAGGATTTGAAATGATGATAGCAGAAGAAATAGCAAAAGATTTAGGTGTAAAGTTAGAAATTAAAGATATGAAGTTTGATGGTCTATTAGGGGCAATTAAATCAGGAAATGCAGATATGGTAATTGCAGGGATGAGCCCAACAGAGGAAAGAAAAAAAGCTGTTAATTTTTCTAATGTATACTACAACGGAGAACATACTATTTTAGTAAAAGACTCTAATAAAGATAAATATAAAAATATTGAAGATTTAAAAAGTGCAAGTATAGCTGTACAAAAAGCTAGTTTACAAGAAACTATAGCTAAGGATGTTATAAAAACTAAGAATATAAAATCTTTAGGGAAAATATCAGATGTAATTTTAGAGTTAGAAAATAATAATGTTGATGCAGCTGTAGTAAGTAAAGAAGCTATAAGTGGATACTTAAAACAATATCCTGATCTTGTAGAATCAAATGTAAATTTAGGTCAAAGTCAAGGTGAAGGATCAGCTATAGCTATAGATAAATCTCAAGATAAAACTTTAGTAGATCAAGTAAATAAAACTTTAGATGAATTAAAATCTAAAAATAAAATAGAAGAGTTTGTTCAAAAAGCTACTCAATTAGCTCAATAAATAGGAGGTAAATTATAATGGATTTTAGTTTTTTAAGTGATTATTCACAGTTTTTTATAGATGGAACGAAAATTACAATTGGAATATCGATATGCACACTAATTTTAGGATTTTTAGTTGGAGTAATAGTTTGTATGGCAAGAATTTCAAGAAATAAAATTTTTAGTATTTTAGGTTCAATATATATAGAATTTTTAAGAGGAACTCCTTTACTTGTTCAAATATATATAATTTACTTTGGATTCCCTACAATAGGAATAAAATTTCCAGATGTAGGTCCTATACCATCTGAGTATATATCAGCGATAGTTGCCCTTTCTATTAACTCAAGTGCATATATAGCAGAAATTCTTAGATCAGGAATACAATCAGTAGATAAAGGACAAATGGAAGCTAGTAGATCATTAGGATTTGATTATTCGACTAGTATGAGATTAGTAATTATTCCTCAAGCATTGAAAAATGTGCTTCCAGCGTTAGCAAATGAATTTATTGTTTTGGTAAAAGAATCTTCAATAGTTTCTGTAATAGGAATACAAGACTTAATGTATAGTGCAGATATAGTTAAAGGAAACACTTATTTAGCATTTGAGCCGTTATTAGTAGCAGCTATGATTTATTTCGTACTTACATTTACACTATCTAAATTAGTTGGACTATTTGAATTAAAACTTGAAAATAAAAGTGTAAGAGAATCAAAATATGCTTTTAAAATTTTCAAAACTACTAATGCTTAAATAAGGAGGTTAAATTATGATTCAAGTAAAGAATATAAAGAAAAAGTTTGGTAAATTAGAAGTATTAAAAGATATAAATTTAGATATAAAAAAAGGAGAAATAGTAGCTATTTTAGGGCCAAGTGGATCTGGAAAGAGCACACTGTTAAGATGTCTAAACTTATTAGAAAAACCAAATAACGGAGAAATTATTTTTGACAATCAAAATATACTAGATAAAAAATGTGATGTTAATAAGATAAGAGAAAATATAGGTATGGTGTTTCAGAATTTCAACTTATTTCCAAATATGACAGTACTAGAAAATATAATCATAGCACCTATTAAGTTAAAAAAGATAAATAAAGATGAAGCTATTGAAGATGCTTTGAATTTATTAGATCGAGTTGGATTACTTGATAAAAAAGATTCATATCCATCTCAATTATCAGGAGGGCAAAAACAGAGAATAGCAATTGCTAGAGCGTTAGCCATGAAACCTGAAGTTTTATTATTTGACGAACCTACGTCTGCGCTTGATCCAGAGATGGTTAAAGAGGTTTTAGATGTTATGAAAGAACTTGCAGATGAGGGAATGACTATGGCTGTTGTAACTCATGAAATCGGATTTGCTAAAGAAGTTGCAAGTAAAGTTGTATTTATGGATGGAGGGTATATCCTAGAAGAGGGTATACCTAAAGATGTATTTGAAAATACAAAAAACATAAGAGCTAAACAATTCTTTGATAAAGTTATATAAAACATAGCAATATAGGAAAATTACATTGACATAATGTAGTAAA
This sequence comes from Paraclostridium bifermentans, assembly GCF_019916025.1. Taxonomy (NCBI): domain Bacteria; kingdom Bacillati; phylum Bacillota; class Clostridia; order Peptostreptococcales; family Peptostreptococcaceae; genus Paraclostridium; species Paraclostridium bifermentans. Next base: position 145,010 of record NZ_CP079737.1, read on the forward strand.
TTTAATAAAATTAAGCTTAATAAGTTATACAAAAATTCGCTTCGCTCATGTCGCCAACGACCTTAATAAACAGGTCCGTTGCTCAAGTTTATGAGTTGATAATTACATTAATCTAAAGTTCACGATTAAATATAATTACCTAAGAATTAAAATAATATTAACAAAAACAATGAATATAACATATACTTTATGTTAAATATAATAACTAATTAAGCTATGAAGAGATGAGTAAATAATTATTTTTCCTACAGAGAGCTAGATAAGGTGAAAGCTAGTGTTAAAAGAGTTATTGAATATGGTCTTGGAGCTATTTTATCCGAATAGTAGATTAATATCTATTTTTAAGATAAAACGGATGGACTCGTTATCGTCTTTTGAGATATCTAATATAATATTTTTTATTAGATAAAGTTAGGGTGGTACCGCGAATATAACCTCGCCCCTATGTATATCATAGGAGGCGAGTTTTTTATTTATATAGAAAATGAGGAGGAAAATATATATGACAAAACCAACTTTTTACGTTACAACTCCTATATATTACCCAAGTGGTAATTTACATATAGGACATACTTACACAACTGTTGCAGCAGATGCAATAGCAAGATTTAAACGTTTCTGTGGATACGATGTAAAATTCTTAACAGGAACAGATGAGCACGGTGAAAAAATACAAAAAACTGCTAAAGAAAAGGGAATGACAGAAATAGAGTACCTTGATGGAATGATAGCAGATATACAAAAACTATGGAAAACTATGGATATATCTTATGATGATTTCATAAGAACAACTCAAGAAAGACATGAAGTTATAATACAAAAAATATTCACTAAGTTATATGAGCAAGGTGATATATATAAAGGATCTTATGAAGGAAGATACTGTACTCCTTGTGAAAGTTTCTGGACAGAATCTCAATTATTAGAAGGAAATAAGTGCCCTGACTGTGGAAGAGATACTTATATAGCGAAAGAGGAGGCATATTTCTTTAAACTATCTAAATATGAAGATAGATTAAGAGAGTTATTTGCAGATCCTAACTTCTGTTTCCCTGTATCTAGAAAAAATGAAATGGTTGCAAACTTCTTAGATAAAGGGTTAGAAGACTTATGTGTAACTAGAACTACTTTTGATTGGGGAATTAAAGTTCCTTTTGATGAAAAACACGTTATATATGTTTGGGTAGATGCGTTATGTAACTATATAACAGCTTTAGGATATATGAGTGAAGATGATTCTGAATACAAGAAGTATTGGCCAGCTAATGTTCATATAGTAGGAAAAGAAATAATGAGATTCCATACTATAATATGGCCAGCTATATTAATGGCTTTAGGTGAAGAGATGCCTACACAAGTATATGGTCATGGGTGGATATTATTTGATAACGACAAAATGAGTAAATCTAAAGGAAATATAGTATACCCAGAACAAATGATAGAAAGATATGGAGTAGATGCTCTTAAATACTTCTTATTAAGAGAATTTGCATTTGGGCAAGATGGTAACTATACTCACAAAAACTTTGTAACTAGACTTAACTCAGATTTAGCAAATGATTTAGGAAACCTAGTAAGTAGAACTGTTTCTATGGTTGAGAAGTATAACGAAGGAATAATACCAATGCCAAAAGTAAGTACTGAGTTTGATGATAGTTTAAAAGAAACAGCTAAAAATTCAGTTGAAAACTTTGAAATAGAAATGAATAAACTTCAATTTAATGAAGCTTTAGAATCAGCTTGGAAATTAATAAGAAGAACTAATAAATATATAGACGAAACTATGCCATGGGCTTTAGCTAAAGATGAAGCTAAAAAAGATGAATTAGATGCAGTATTATATAATTTATGTGAATCTATAAGAATAGTAGCAACTCTTATAAATCCAATGATGAACGATACTGCTAAAAAGATATATGGACAATTAGGAATAAATGATGAGAGTTTAACTACTTGGGAAAGTACTAAAACTTTTGGATTAATAAAAGAAAATACAAAAGTTGAAAAAGGAAATGCATTATTCCCAAGATTAGATATAGAAAAAGAAGTAGAAGAACTACAAGAATTATTTTCAGAGAAAAAAGAAGAAGTAGAAGCACCATTAGAACATAAACCAGAAATATCTATAGATGATTTAGATAAAATTGAGCTTAGAATAGGTAAAATTATAAGCTGTGAAAAACATCCAAAAGCAGATAGACTTTTAGTATCACAAGTAAAAGTAGGTCCAGAAACAAGACAAATAGTTTCAGGAATAGCTAAGTGGTATAAGCCAGAAGATTTAATAGGAAAAGAAGTTACAGTAGTATGTAATTTAAAACCTGTTAAATTAAGAGGGGTAGAATCACAAGGAATGATATTAGCTGCAGGAGATAATGGAGATGATTTAGTCGTACCATTCACAGAAGGAGCTAAAGACGGTTGCGAAGTTAGATAAGGAGATGACAAAATGTTATTTGACTCACATGCACATTTAAATGATGAAAGATTTGATGAAGATAGAGAAGAATTAATAAACTCGCTTAAAAATAAAGGCGTAGATTTAGTTTTAAATCCAGGAGCTTGTATAGAAACATCTAAAAGCAGTGTAGAATTAGCTAATAAATATGATTTTATATATGCTGCAGTCGGAGTTCATCCTCATGATGTAGGTGAAATGAACGAAGATGATATAGAAACGTTAAGAAAACTTGCTACTCAAAATGAAAAAGTAAAAGCTATAGGTGAGATTGGTTTAGATTACTATTATGATAACTCTCCTAGAGAAACTCAAAAGGAATGGTTTAAAAGACAAATAGAACTAGCTAATGAACTTAAATTGCCTATAATAATTCATGATAGAGATGCACATGGAGATACATTTGAAATAATAAAAAACACAAAAAGTCCTGAAATAGGATGTGTTCTTCATTGTTATAGCGGGAATGTAGAACTTGCTAAAGAATATATTAAAATGGGATGTTTAATATCTATACCAGGAACTGTAACATTTAAAAATAATAAAAAAACTAGAGAAGTTGTTAGAGAAATACCTCTTGAGTATTTACTTATAGAGACTGATTCTCCATATATGGCTCCAGAACCACATAGAGGAAAAAGAAATGATCCTTCTTTAGTTCAATTTGTAGCTGATAAAATAGCTCAAGAAAAAGGAATTTCATATGAGCGGGTTTGTGAAGTTACAAAAGAAAATGCTAAAAGATTTTTCAATATAAAATAAAGATAAAGGGGGTGTCTAAGACATCCCTTTATTTTGTATAAAAATATTTAAATTAAGGGACAATCTGATTTGTAGCCTTGATAAAATTTAGCATAACGCTTAAAATATAAAGATATTAAGTAAAATGAGCGAAAAGGTGATTAGATGATAAAGGAAATAATAGTAGTAGAAGGAAGAGACGATGTAACTGCTGTAAAAAGAGCATTAGATGCAGAATTAATAACTACAGGTGGATTTGGATTTCCTAAGGGAGTTATGGAAAGAATAAAAGCTGCACAAGAAAGAAGAGGAGTAATAATATTTACTGATCCAGATTTTGCTGGTGAAAAAATAAGAAAGAAGATAGCTGCAGAAGTTCCAGGATGTAAACATGCATTTTTACCAAGAGAAGAAGCTAAAAAAAATGGAGACATAGGTATTGAAAACGCAACTCCAGAAAGTATAAGAAGAGCTCTTGAGAAGGTAAGAACTGAAAGCACAGATAAAAGAGATGAATTCGGACAAGTAGACTTAATAAGAAATGGGCTTATAGGAAGTGATGATGCATCGCATAGAAGAGATAAGCTAGGAATGATACTTGGTATAGGATACGGAAATGCAAAACAATTTTTAAATAGACTAAATAATTATGGAGTTAGTAGAGAAGAATTTGAAAAATCTTTAGAGACTCTATAAAAACTAGATAGGTAAAAGGAGAAAAATATGGATAGACTTTCGTCACATAGAAAAACCAAAGAAGTAGTAGATAAACATGGATTTAAGTTTTCTAAGTCATTAGGGCAAAACTTTTTAATAGATGATAATGTAATAGATAAAATATTAGATGGAGCTAGACTTTCTGAAGGCGACAAAATAATAGAGGTAGGGCCGGGGATTGGAACGCTTACTCGTGAAATGGGAAAAGTTGCAGATAAAGTAGTTGCTATAGAAATAGATAAAACTTTAATACCTATACTTAAGGATACTTTAGATGAATTTGAAAATATAGAGGTTGTAAACCAAGATATATTAAAAGTAGATGTACAAGGATTAGTAAATGAAAAATTAAGTGGAGGACCAGTTAAGCTTGTTGCAAATCTTCCATATTATATTACAACTCCAATAGTAATGAAGTTTTTAGAAGAAGATATACCTGTAACAGATATAGTAGTTATGGTTCAAAAAGAAGTTGCAGATAGAATGAATGCAGGTCCTGGAACTAAAGATTATGGTGCATTATCTATAGCAGTTCAATATTATTGTGATACAGAAATTGTAGCAAAAGCACCTAGACATATGTTTATACCTCAACCAAATGTTGATTCTACAGTAATAGGTCTTCATGTAAGAGAAGAGAAAAAGTACAAAGTAGACAGCGAAGAAGTATTTTTCAAAACTGTAAAAGCAGCATTTGGTCAAAGAAGAAAAACATTACTAAATGCACTAGGAACTTTAGGGTTTTTAGATAAAGATGAAATAAGAGAAGTTTTACAAGAAGCAAATATAGATGAGAAAAGAAGAGGTGAAACTCTATCTATAGAAGAATTTGCAAATCTTGCAAACTGTGTAAATAAAAAAGTACCTTCTAAATAGAAGGTACTTTTTTGCATGTCCAAACATATAATGTTTAGAGGGATTTATATTTTTTATAGGGGGGATAACTTTGAGTACTAAAAAGAAATATAAAAGAGATTATATAATTTTAGAAGCCAAGGATATGAATTTCAGATATAAAGACAGAGTTTTACCTAAAGCTTTTGCAAAAGTTGAAGTGACAGAAGACAAATCACTAGTTGCTCTTTATGTAGAAAACTTAAAATATGTTAGAGAAGGATATAAAGTAGTTGCTATATTAGAAGATTATAATACTGTAGATTTAGGAAATATAGTTTTAAGCGAGCAAGGAAAAGGGGAATTTGCTTTAAGTTTAGATGAAAATACTTCAAATATTAAATCCATAGCTTTAACATATGAAAAAAGTATTCCTTTAATAGGCTTTAAAGGAAGTAAATTAGAAAATTATGAAGAACTAATATTTGCTGAAAATGAAGAATACGGAGAATATGAAGAAATAGAAGATGATGAATATGAATACGAAGAAGTGGAGTATATTGATGTAGAAGACGAAGATAGTGAATATGAATACGAATATTTAGAGTATATAGAAGTAGAAGATGATGATCAAGAAGAAGAAGAGATAGAAGAATATGAAGAACCTAAACAAGAATATACTTCTAATAACAATCATAGAAATCAAAACCAAAGTCAAAAACAAAAACAAAATAAATATAGTAAACAAGTTGAGGATATAAAACAGGTAAATGAAAATATAGAATATGAAGAAGTTGAAACAACTAAAATAAGAAACCTATTGATGCCTAGACAAATAAAAAAAGGATTAAAGATGTTTAAAGAGGTAAAACCATTTGTAAATGAAAGTTTTGATAATACTAGATGGTGGAAAATAGAAATAACACCAATGACTATGTGTGGTTATACAATGCCTTATTTAGGATATGTAAATACTCTAAATTATACGATGTATAGTGATATAGTTTTACAGGCTTATAGATATAGACACTATTTATTTGGTGTTCAATATGATGAATATAATAAACGTAAAAATTATATATATGCAATTCCAGGTAATAAAAATGAACAGCCTGATCAAGGGCATACGGGATTTGATATGTATAAACCTTGCGATGATAGAAGTGATAAACTAGGATACTGGATATGTCTTGTAGATTCTAGAACTAGAAAAATTGTAAAATAATTGGCACTAGTTTAAAAATATCGTTTTCTCTTGAAAAAACTACCAATATAAATTACAATGTATATATCACATATACCAAGGAGGAAATTTAAGATGATAAACAAGAAAAGATTAATAGACGAATTCATTGAATTAGTAAAAATAGATAGTCCTTCAGCTAAAGAAGGTAAAGTTGCAAAGGCTTTAGTAGAAAAGTTAGAAGCTATAGGATGCGAAGTTTGTATAGATGAAGCTGGAACAAAAGTTGGTGGAGAAACAGGAAATGTAATAGCTAAATTAAAAGGAAACAGAGAAGGTAAAACTATTTTATTCAGTTCTCACATGGATACAGTTAGCCCAGGAGAAGGAATAAAACCTATAATAGATGAAGCTACTGGAATAATAAAAAGTGATGGAACTACAGTTTTAGGTTCTGACGATAAAGCTGGTATAGCAGCTATATTAGAAGCTTTAAGAGTTATACAAGAAAACAATATAGACCACGCTGATATAGAAGTAGTATTCTCTATATGGGAAGAAGGTGGATTATTTGGAGCTCAATACTTAGATTATTCTAAAGTAAGCCCAGATTTTGCATTTGTTTTAGATAGCGGTGGATCTCCAGGAGAAATAATAACAAAAGCTCCGGCTCAAGATAAAATAGAAATAACTATAAAAGGTAAGCCAGCACATGCAGGATTACAACCAGAAAATGGAGTAAGTGCTATAATGGTAGCTTCTAAGGCTATAGAAAATATGAAGTTATTAAGAATAGATGAGGAAACTACTGCAAATATAGGTATAGTTAATGGAGGAATAGCTACTAACATAGTTATGCCAGAACTTGAAATAGTTGCAGAAGCTAGAAGTTTAGAAGTAGCTAAATTAGAAGCTCAAACTAATCATATGGTAGAAGAATTTAAAAAAGCAGGAGAAGCTATGGGAGCAGAAGTAACAGCTAAAGTAACTAGATGTTATGCACCATTCAAAATGGATGATAATGAAGAAATAGTAGAACTTGCTAAAAAAGCATTCTCTAACTTAGGAATAGAAGCTTATACAGCAGCAACAGGTGGAGGAAGTGACACTAACGTATTAAATGGAAATGGCGTAAAAGCTGTAAACTTAGGAATAGGTATGAAAAATGCTCATACATTAGAAGAATATATAGCTATAGAAGATATAATAAATTCTTCAAGAGCAGTATTAGAAATAATTAAAGAAGCTTAATCAAATATATGATATAATATAAAGATCGCCCAACATTTGTTGGGTGATTTTTCATTTTAAAGATAAATGATAATTAATATTGAATTATAACTATAATTTATTGCACTTAATATTTAATATAAGTTTAAATGTGAATAAAAATGGATAGTAAAATAAAAGATAGTATTAAAAGGAGGGAAATTAAGTGGAAACAAGGTATGATGAAGCAAATAAGGTAACAATAAAATCTATAGTATGGAACGTTATTTTAACTTTTATAAAAATATTTGCAGGTATAGTAGGTAAATCTAATGCTATGATAGCAGATGGATTACATTCAGCATCTGATATTATTAGCTCGGTAGGAGTTTTAATAGGGAATAAAATAGCTAATGCTCCAAATGATGAAGATCATAATTATGGACATGAAAAAGCCGAGACATTAGTATCTTTTTTACTTTCTATATTATTAATAGTGGTATCATTAAAAATAGGATTTGATGCATTAAAATCACTATTTAATTTAAATAGTATTCAAATACCGACAGCGTTGCCATTAGTAGTATCAGTTATATCTGTAGCTATAAAAGAGTATCAATACAGAATAACAATAAAAATAGCTCAAAAAATAAATTCACCATCATTAAAAGCAGATGCATGGCATCATAGATCAGATGCTCTTTCATCTATAGCAGCATTTATAGGTATAGGAGGAGCTATGTTAGGGTTTAAAGCATTAGACCCTATTGCTTCTATAGTAGTTGCGTTATTTGTTGCAAAGGTTGGATTTGATATATTAAAAGATTCAGCAAATGAACTTATGGATTATTCTATTGATACAGAAGAAGAAAAACAAATTATAAGTATAGCTGAAGGAACACAGGGTGTAATTAACTTAGGTGAAATTAGAACAAGAAAACATGGTGCAACTGCATATGTAGATTTAACTATATGTGTAAATAAAGACTTAACTGTATATGAAGGGCATGAAATTGCCACTAAATTAGAAAAACGGATAATAAAAGACATGCAGTTTGTCAAAGGGATAACAGTCCATGTAGAACCATGTATAAATTGCCCAGGAAATTCATGTAAAAAATAATGAAAATTTTAAAAAATAATAAAAAAGCACTATGATTAAATTGTAGTGCTTTTTAGTTTGTGAATTTTATAGTATAATAAAATCGTAATTATATAGGGGGGAGCTTTTATGGCAAAGAAAAGAAAAATAAAAAAGCGCGTAATCATACTTATAGGGATGATTGTTTTTTTCGTTGTATATGCGGGTACATATATTTATTTCTCAAAACAACAAGAAAGTAGTGAACCTGTTAAAGTTCAAGATAAAAGTACAGAATCCGATAATAAAACTTTAATTTCCCAAATGAAAGAGACTGACACTGTATATATTTCAGATGATAAATTAAAGGATGTAAGGATAGAAAAAGATTACTGGGACCAAATAAAATTTTTCTCTACAAAGTTTAAAGAAGTTAGAAAGCCTAGTAATTACGAAAGTAAATATGAAGCTTACATGGATAATGGAATCAGATTTTCTACAGATTTAGATTATTTTAGAATTTACACAGTAAATAAAGAAGAGTTTTATAAAATTCCAGTATCAGAGAAACAAGCATTTGATAAGTTGCTTCAAGAAAGTATATATACATCTATAGATTCTGTAAAAAAATATAAAACTTGGGATGGCGTAGAGATAATATACAAAGATGAAGTAAAAAAACCATGGAAATGGAAATATGATGATTTAGCTTATAAAATATCTGTAAAGAGATTAGTTGGAAAAATTCAACCAGAAAAGAGTAAAGAAAGAAGTGAATATAACTTTACTATTAAAATTCATGGTGATGGTTATTCTACTACATTAGAAACAATGGGTAATGACTATGTTAAAATAACATCAGATAAAGCAACTGCATATTATGAAGTTCATGATGGATTATATGAATATTTAAAAAACGACATATTTAAGATTGGAAATAAATAAAAAACTAGGGCTTAGCCCTAGTTTTTTTATTTATTAAGAAGCATTTCTCCGATTTTATAAACTGTACCAGCACCTGCAGTTATAACTAAATCATCTTCAACTACATTTTCAGCAAGATAATTAGCAATATCTTCAAATTCACTTAGGTATAGTACATCAACATTATTTTGATATAACTTATCTACTAAATCTTTAGAATGTATATCACCAGGATCTTTTTCACGAGCAGCGTATATATCTGTTATTATAACTTTATCAGCAGCATAGAATGCATCTGAAAACTCGTTTAATAAAGATTTAGTTCTAGTATAAGTATGAGGTTGGAATATACACCATAACTTATTCTTTTTAATTTTCTTAGCAGCAGATAAAGTTGCCTTTAATTCTGTTGGATGATGAGCGTAGTCATCTACAACTAAAGCATTTTTATATTTACCTTTAACCTCGAATCTTCTTCCTACTCCTCCATATAATGCAATGTTTTTTCTTATAGTCTCTAACTCTACACCAGAAACTAAAGCTGCTATTATAGCACCAGTAGCATTGTATATATTGTGAACACCAGGAACAGAAAGTTTGAACTCTCCTAGATTGTTTCCATTATAGCTAATGTTAAACATCCCGTATCCATTTTCATCGAATCTAACATCTTTTATTAAAGCATTATTTCCTTCATTTTGACCATATTTTATAACAGTAGCTTTTATTTCATGAAGTATATCTTTAGTATTTTCGTCATCTCCGTTGATTATAAAGTATCCATCATAAGGTAATAGTTTACCAAATTTGTTAAAAGATGCTTTTATTTCATCTATCCCAGAGAAGTAATCTAAGTGATCTTCTTCTATATTAAGTACTACTGAAATTTTAGGGTTAAAGCTTAGGAAACTGTCAACATACTCACAAGCTTCAGTTATGAAGTTCTCAGATTTACCTATTTTAACATTTCCACCTATAATACTAAGGTTTCCTCCAACTAATATTGTAGGGTCAAGATCCGCGTATTCAAAAATTGCAGATAGCATCGAAGTTGTCGATGTTTTCCCGTGAGTACCAGAGATTGCTATAGCATTTTGATACTCCCTCATTATTTGACCTAAAAATGCAGCTCTATTTATTGTTAATTTATTTTTTTCTTTAGCAGCGATTAATTCCTCATTGTCAGATTTAACAGCAGCAGTATATACTACCATGTCTATATTATCAGTTATATGCTCTTTTTTATGGCCAACATATATTGTTGCTCCTTGAGAGCGTAAATCATCTAATAAATATGACTCTGTAGAATCTGAACCGAAAACATTATAACCTTTATTTAGGCATATTTTAGCTAGCGCACTCATGCTTATACCGCCAACACCTATAAAGAATATGTTCATATTGAAACCACCTTTCTAATAAATTAAAAGTTCTACAATAAGAACTATGTTTGTGATATAATAGTATAATGTTCAATATTTTAAGCAAACTAAAATTATAAAATATTTCTATACATTAATATATTAAATTTCAAATAAAACATAACAAATATTATAACATATTGGAAAAAAATATGCATTAACAAGTTTAAATACATAGGTTTCAGGTACAGGAGGTATTATATATGAAGTTTAAAAGAACGGAGCGTATAGGAGCGATAGTTAAAATACTATCAGATAATCCTAATAAAATATTTACTTTAAGCTATTTCACATCAAAATTTAATTCGGCTAAATCAACTATAAGTGAAGATTTAATAGTTGTTAAAAATGTTTTTGAAAAGCTAGAATTAGGACAAGTAATAACTATATCAGGAGCCGCTGGTGGAGTTAAATATATTCCAAAAACATCAAAATCAGAAAATGAAGAATTTTTATTAAACCTATGTGAAGAAATAAAAGATCCATCTAGAATTCTTTCAGGAGGATTTTTATATCTTATAGATTTAATATACGATCCTAGAATAGCGTCTAAGATTGGTAAAATATTTGCATCAAATATAGATTATTCACAAGCTGACTACGTTGTTACTATGGAGACAAAAGGAATACCTATGGCTCTTATGACAGCAAAAGCTATGAATTTACCTTTAGTGATAATAAGAAAAGACACTAAAGTATCAGAAGGTCCGACACTTAGCATGACATATGTAAGTGGAAATAGTTCTTCTAAAGTAGAAAGCATGAGTTTACCGAGAAAAGCTGTTAAGCCAGGAAGTAAAGTTATATTAATAGATGACTTTATGAGGGGCGGAGGAACTATAAAAGGTATGATGCAACTTATGAATGAGTTTGGAGCGGAAGTTATAGGAAGGGGAGTATTCATATCTACTACTAATCCAACGCAAAAAATGGTCGAAGATTATATATCTTTAATAGAAATAGATGTAGTTAATAATGAGGTTGTAAGCGTTAAACCTAATTTACAAACTTTTAGGGAAGAATATTGGTCTACAGCTGAAGTGGGAGAAACTGTAGAAGAACAAAGTGAAATTGATAAATTAGAAGAATAATATAAATTTTAAGGGTAAATTTCTATCAAATAAAAAAAAGGTAAAAAAATAAAAAAATTTTTCTGAAATAATAGAGGAAATTTAGCAATTTGATAGAATTAATATATTATAAATAAAAAAAGATTTTTTAATGTTCAAATTAAATTTGTCAAAACTAAAAGGGGGATATTAGTAAAATGAAAATCACTGACGTTAGAGTAAGAAAATTAACTGATGAGGGGAAAATGAAGTGTATAGTTTCATTAACTTTCGATAATTTATTTGTGGTACATGATATAAAGGTTATAGAGGGGCACAATGGATTATTTATAGCTATGCCAAGTAGAAAAATAGGTGAAGGAAACTTCAGAGATATAGCTCACCCTATAAATGCTGAAATGAGACAAATGTTAGAAGAAGAAGTTTTAAAAGCATATCAAGAAGCAATTTCTCAATTAGAAGTAGCTGCTGAATAGTAAAAAGAAGAACTAAAATAAGATATATTTTCGAATATATTTCTTAAAGAGCCGAATTTTAGGCTCTTTTTTATTTGAATAATATGTACTTTTTACTTCAAAAATGGTATATTAGTTAATAGAATTAGGAAATTGTATACAAAATAAAATATTTACACATCATATATAGATTTATTTGAAATTAAAAAAGATTGAAATGGAGTGGGTTTATGAATTTTAAAGCAATAATCCTTGCGGCAGGAAAAGGAACAAGAATGAAATCAAGTTTGCCAAAAGTAGTTCATAAGGTATGTGGAAAAGAGATGGTAAACCATGTCGTAAATGTATCTAAAAAGTCAGGGGTTAATGAAATTGTTGCGATTTTAGGTCATGGAAGTGAGGTAGTTCAACATGTATTGCCTACTGATACTAAAATAGCTATGCAAACTGAACAATTAGGAACAGGTCATGCTGTTATGATGGCAAATGAGCACATATCAGAAAATGATACTATAGTTGTTTTATGTGGAGACACTCCTTTAGTAAATTCAGATACATTAGAAAATCTATTTAAATATCACTTAGATAATGGATATCATGCTACTGTATTAACTACTAAAGTAGAAAATCCAACAGGTTATGGAAGAATAATAAGAGATGAAAAACAAGACTTATTAAAAATAGTTGAACAAAAAGATGCTAACGAAGAAGAAAAGTTAGTAAATGAGATAAATTCAGGAATTTATTGTTTCAATGGAAAAAGCTTAAAAGATGCTCTTTCTAAAATAGACAATAATAATGCTCAAGGAGAATATTATTTAACTGATACAGTAGAAATAATGAGAAATAATAATCTTAAAGTAGGAGCATTTAACGGAGCTACAATAGAAGAACTTATGGGTGTAAACTCAAGAGTTGAATTATCTAAAGCTGAAGAAATAATGAGAAGAAGAATAAACACTATGCACATGGTGAATGGTGTAACTATAATAGATGTAAATAGCACATATATAGAATCAGATGTAAAAATTGGAAATGATACAATTGTATATCCAGGAGCTATGTTAAAAGGAAATACAAAAATAGGAAGTAATTGTAAAATTGGAATGAATACTTCTATATCAAATTCAACAATAGGTGATGGAACAGAAGTAGAAAATTCTACGATAATAAATAGTAAAGTTGGTAATAATACTACAGTTGGACCTTATGCATACTTAAGACCTAAGAGTAATATAGGTAATAATGTAAAAGTAGGAGATTTCGTAGAAGTTAAAAATGCTACAATAGAAGATAATTCTAAGGCATCTCACCTAGCTTACATAGGAGATGCACATGTAGGAAAAAATGTTAATATAGGTTGCGGAACAGTATTTGTAAACTATGACGGTAAAAATAAATTTAAGTCAGTTGTAAAAGATGGAGCTTTTATAGGATCAAACTCTAACTTAGTAGCTCCAGTTGTAGTAGAAGAAAATGGATATATAGCTACAGGATCTACTATAACGGATGATGTTCCACAAGGAGCATTGGCAATAGCTAGAGAAAGACAAGTTATAAAAGAAGGTTGGGTAGAAAAGAAGAACCTTAAGAAATAAATTCATATAAACAAGGCTATAACGCAGATATAGCCTAGTCTATACCTGCGTTTAAATATAATATTTTCTTTAACAAAATTTTCGGGAGGTAATTATGAATACTAGCGGAAGCGAAATTAAAATACTTGCAGGAAATGCGTCGAAAGAGTTAGCTCAAAAAGTAGCTGATTACATAGGTGTACCAATGGCAAAATGCGAAGTTGGGACATTTAGCGATGGAGAAATATCTGTAAATATAAGTGAAACAGTAAGAGGTTGTGATGTTTTCGTAATACAATCAACTAATAGCCCAGTAAATGATAACTTAATGGAGCTATTAATAATGATAGATGCATTAAGAAGAGCATCTGCAGGTAGAGTAACTGCTGTTATACCATACTATGGATACGCAAGACAAGACAGAAAGGCTAAGGCTAGAGATCCAATTACAGCTAAATTAGTTGCAAACTTAATAACTGCAGCAGGAGCAGATAGAGTTTTAACTATGGATTTACATGCGGCACAAATACAAGGATATTTTGATATACCATTAGATCACTTACAAGGTGGAACAATATTAGCTGACTATTTCAACACAAAAGAAATAGAAGACTTAGTAGTAGTTTCGCCAGACTTAGGAAGTGTTACAAGATCTAGAAAGTTTGCCAATACTTTAAACGGAGATGTTCCGATAGCAATAATAGATAAGAGAAGACCAAAAGCGAATGTATGTGAGGTTATGAATATAATCGGTGAGGTTAAGGGTAAGAATGTTATATTATTAGATGACATGATAGATACAGCAGGTACAATAGTAAATGCAGCTAATGCTCTTAAAGAGTTTGGGGCAAAAGATGTATATGCATGTTGTACACACGGAGTTTTATCAGGTCCAGCTATAGAAAGAATAGAGAATTCAGCTATAAGTGAGTTAATAGTACTTGATACTATACAACTTCCTGAAGAAAAGAAAATTGACAAGATAAAAGTGAAAAGTGTAGCTTCTTTATTTGGAGATGCAATAAAGAAAATATTTGCTAATGAATCAGTAAGTCAATTATTTTAATATTAAAATCAAATAAAAAAGAGTTCATTTATTTATAAATGAGCTCTTTTTTTGCTTCAATCTTAAGAAAACATTTTAAAGTTTAATCTAATTTTTATATATTTCCTAGGAAAATATTTGTATATCTTAACTCAATATAGAAATAATCTTAAAAGAGATGCAAATAAATCGTAGGAGGTAGATTATGAATATATTTGATATTTTAATAAGCGCTAGTGATTTAGGAGCCTCAGATGTACATATAAATTATAAATGTGAACCGATAGCTAGAGTGAATGGAAAGTTTATAAAAATTTCAAATGAATTATTAAGCAAGTTAGACACTGAAAAAATGGCTAATGAATTAATAGAGACTCAAAAAATTAATGAGGTTAAAAAATTAGGAGAATATGATTTTTCTATCTCAATAAAGAACTTATATAGATTTAGAGTGAATATATATAAACAACAAGATAGTTATGCAATTGCTGCAAGAATAATAAATTCCAAAATTCCTGATCTTGAAACATTAGGACTGCCTAATGTTGTAAAAGAATTTGTAAAGAAAGAAAATGGGTTAGTTTTAGTTACAGGTCCAACGGGAAGTGGAAAAAGCACAACATTAGCAAGTATATTAGACTCTATTAATAAAGATTTTCAAAAACACATAATAACACTAGAAGATCCAATAGAGTACATTTACAATAGAAAAAATAGTATTATATCTCAAAGGGAAATAGGTAAAGATACAAAAAATTTTAAATCTGGATTAAGATCAGTTCTTAGGCAAGATCCGGATGTTATTCTTATAGGAGAGATTAGAGATGAAGAAACATTAGCTACAGCTTTAACAGCAGCAGAAACTGGACATTTAGTTTTTTCAACATTACATACCATTGGAGCAGCTCAAACAATAGATAGAATTATAGATATGTTTCAAGCTAATCAACAAAATCAAATTAGGATGCAACTATCAAGTGTATGTGAAGGTATAATTTCACAACAACTTATACCTAATATAAACAATGAAGGTATGGTGGTGGCTACTGAGGTAATGGTATCTACATCCGCTATAAAAAATTTAATAAGAGATTCAAAAACTCATCAGATTTCAAATATTATACAAACTGGATCTAAAAATGGAATGCAACTTATGGATCAAGATTTAGTAAATTTATTTAAAAGAAGGAAAATTTCAAAAGAAAGTGTAATAAATAGATGTATAGATTTAGAATATACGAAACGATTAATTGGATTAGAATTTTAGCAAGATGTTAATAATTAAAATATCCTGCTATTAGTACTTAAATTATGATGAAAATAATATTAATGAGTTTATTAATGGTACAAATAATAATATTTTTTTTAGATGAGGTATTTAAAATTGATTTAAAAGATAATAAAATAAAAATCTTTTTATATGTTATAATACCTATAATTATCTATATGTTATACGTGAAACTAGGATTAAGTAAAGAATTTATAATGTACTCAATACTAATAGGTTTTTTAATAGTGATATCTATAGTGGACTATTATACAATGTATATATACGATATAACTACGATTAGTGGTATAATAGTTCAAGGATTTATTATATTGATAACAAGAGGAATAATAATAGATCATTTGATGGGATTGATATTTGGATTTATGATTCCGTATATAGTGGTAAAAATAACGAAAGGTGTAGGCTCAGGAGATATAGGAGTCTATGCTTTGTGCTGTTTTTGTATAGGAATAGAAAAGTGCATATATATAATACCTATATCTTTTATAATTGGGGGTATATATGGTATGTATATGTTGATTACGAGAAAGAAGCGTGTAGGATCGTATGTTCCTCTTGCACCATGGATTTCTTTGGGTACATTGGCTGTGATATTTTTAGAACAAAACAGTATGTTACTAATATAAAAATTTTAAAGCAAGTTTTAAATTGAAACAAGATATAAGGAGGAATGAAAATGTATGTAATAGTAGGATTAGGAAACCCAGGAAAACAATATGAAAACACAAGACATAACGTTGGATTTAATGTTATAGATATTTTGGCAAAGGAATATGGCATAAGCGTAACGAAAATAAAACATAAGGCCCTTATAGGTGAAGGTAGAGTAGGAGCTGAAAAAGTTTTATTGGTAAAACCACAAACTTACATGAATTTAAGTGGAGAAACTTTAATTGATATATATAATTACTATAAAGTAGATTCAGAAAATATAGTTGTTATATACGATGATATAGACTTAGATGTTGGAAAAATAAGAATAAGAAAAAAAGGTAGTGGCGGAACTCATAATGGAATGAGATCTATATTAAAATGCTTAGGGACTAATGAGTTTCCAAGAATTAGAGTTGGAGTGTCAAAGCCAAGACCAGGACAGGACTTAGCAGATTTTGTGTTATCTAGATTTAGAAAAGAAGAGTCAGAAGATATTCAAGATGGCTTAGAAAAAGCTGCTAAATCTGTTGATTGCATGATTAGAGAAAATATAGATTTAGCAATGAATAAATATAATGGTTAGGTTATAAGGGGGATTTGAATATGTCTGATATTTTTATATCTCCTTTGCAAAATTCTAAAGAATATAAAGACGTAATAAATAATATTGAAAATAATAAAAGTGCATTGCTTGTAAATGGATTATTACAAGCTCAGAAATCCAATATAGCTTACTCTATATTTAGTGATTTAAAGAAGCAAATTTTATATGTTGCAAATACTGATTTAGAAGCTAAAAAAGTATATGAAGATTTATGTTTTTATATGAAGGATAAAGTGGATTATTTAAGTTCACAAGATATCTATTTTTATCATTTAGATGCAAAGGATAGAAATGAAGAAGCAAAGAAATTAAAAGTACTTTTAAAAATGATAAGCAGAGAAAATACAATTATAGTTACATCTGCAGAAGCTATTCTTAGAAAGTATATACCTAAAGATATTTTAAAGGAAAATATTTTTACCTATAAAATAGGAGATGTAGTAGATTTAGATGAATTATCAAAAAAGCTAGTTTCTCTAGGATATGAAAGAGTATCTAAAATAGAAGGGTTTGGACAGTTCAGTGTGAGAGGTGGAATAATAGATATATTCTCTTTAGAATATGATACACCTATACGTATAGAACTATTTGATGATGAAATTGAATCTATAAGAACTTTTGATGTTTTTACTCAAAAATCTATAAAGAAAATAAAAAAATGTACAATAACACCATCAAGGGAATTTATATATCCTGAGGATGTAAATGCTACTATTGAGAAAATAAAAAAAGATACTCATAAATTTACGGATGACGATGTATATAAAAGTTTAGATAATATAGCGAGTAAAACGTATTTTGAAGGTGTAGAAAATTATATAGATTATATGTATGAGGAAGAAAACAAAAGTATTTTTACTTACTTAAAAGAAGATGCAATAGTATTTATAAATGACTTATCTCGTTTGAAAGAAAGATGTGAAAATTACACATCAGAGTTTAAAGAAAATTATAAGTTAAATCTAGAAAGAGGATTAGCTTTAAAAGAACAAGGTAAACTTCTTTATCATTATTCAGATTTAGAATATTTAGTAGAAGAGAAAAAATTGATATTAAATATGCTATTAACTAAAGCTGTTAAGGAATTCAATATAGGAAGTATAGTTAATTTTGAAAGTAGAGAAATACCTACTTTTAATGGAAAGATAGACATTCTAGCAGAAGAATTAAATAGATTAAAATATAATGGACATAAAATTCTTTTAGCAACTAATACATATGATAGAGCTAAAAAATTAAACAAGGAACTATTAAATTTAGGAACAGAAAGTATTTTATCTAGAAAAAGAGATATAGATATTCAATCATCACAAATTGTTATAGTTGTAGGTAATATAACGTCAGGTTTCCAATATAAGTCTATAAAATTTGATGTTATAACCGATAAAGAAATGATAGGCTCAAACAAAAGAGCTAAAACAGTGAAAACTAAAAAATCTAATAAAGGCCAAAAGATAGAAAGTTTCTTAGATTTAAATGTAGGAGACTATGTTGTACATGAAAACAGCGGGGTTGGTAGATATGTAGGTATAGATCAACTAAGTGTGAATGGTGTAAAAAAAGATTATATGAGAGTTGTATATCAAGGTGGAGATAATTTATATGTACCTATAGACCAAATGGATAAGATACAGAAGTTTATAGGTTCAGATACAGAAAAAATTAAATTAAATAAACTTGGTAGCAATGAATGGTCAAAGGCTAAAGCTAAAGTAAAAAAAGAAATAGAAGACATGACCAAAGATTTAGTAGAACTATATGCAAGAAGAGAAAAAATAAAAGGATACAAGTTTAGCAAAGATACTTTATGGCAAGGTGAATTTGAAACTTTATTCCCGTATCAAGAAACAGATGACCAAATAAAAGCTATAGAAGAAACTAAAAAGGATATGGAGTCTAACAAGGTAATGGATAGACTTATATGTGGTGATGTTGGTTACGGAAAGACAGAAGTAGCTATAAGAGCTATTTTTAAGGCTTGTATGGACCAAAAACAAGTTGCAGTATTAGTTCCTACTACAATACTTGCTCAGCAGCATTACAATACGTTTAGAGCTAGGTTTGAAAATTACCCTATAAGAGTTGAGGTATTAAGTAGATTTAAGACTCCAAAAGAGCAAAAACAAATAATTGAGGATGCTAGAAAAGGATTGGTAGACGTAATTATAGGAACTCACAGAATAATATCTAAAGATATAGATATTCCTAATTTAGGATTAGTGGTAATTGATGAAGAACAAAGATTTGGAGTAAAACATAAGGAATCTTTAAAAAAGATAAAATCAACAGTAGATGTTTTAACATTATCAGCAACACCTATACCTAGAACTTTACACATGTCTCTAAGTGGAATAAGAGATATGAGTGTTATAGAAGAACCACCTCAAGAGAGATATCCAGTTATAACATATGTTGTAGAAGGTAAAGAGAGTATAATACAAGATGAGATAGAAAGAGAAATCGCTAGGGATGGTCAGGTATTTTTTGTATATAATAGAGTTGAAAGAATAGATGAAATGGCCAGTATGATTCAAAAATTAGTTCCAGATGCCAAAATAGCTGTTGCCCATGGAAGGATGACTGGTAAAGAGTTAGAAAATATTATATTAGGATTTTTAAATAAAGAATATAATGTTCTTGTATGTACGACTATAATAGAAACTGGTATGGATATATCTAATGCTAATACTATGATAGTTTATGATGCTGATAAGATGGGATTAGCTCAACTATATCAGCTAAGAGGTAGAGTTGGAAGAAGTAATAGGCAAGGATATGCTTACTTTATGTATGAAAAGGATAAAGTTTTAAGTGAGATTGCAGAAAAAAGATTAAAAGCTATCAAAGAGTTTACTGAGTTTGGATCAGGGTTTAAAATTGCTATGAGAGACTTAGAAATTAGAGGAGCAGGAAATATACTAGGACCACAACAACATGGACATATGGCTGTTATTGGATATGATTTATATGTTAAAATGTTAAATGATGCAATAAGAAAGGTAAAAGGAGAAATAGTAGAGGAAGAAATAGATGTAGAAATAGATTTACCTGTAAATGCATACATTCCTGATAGCTATATAGAAGATGAAATTATAAAAATTGAAATGTACAAAAAGATTGCTTCTATAGAAAATGAAGAAGATTTAAATGATATAAAAGATGAGTTAGAGGATAGGTTCTCTGATATTCCGAAATCTGTAAATGCACTTATGTCTATTGCGTACATGAAAACATTATGTAAAAAGTTAGGTATAGAAAAAGTTAGAATGGCAAAAGATGAAATTATTCTTTTACCACAAACTAGATACAAAACTAAGGAAAAAAATGGATATAAGATAATTTTAGAATTAGAAAACATACTTGAGCAAATGTGTAATTCAAAAAAATAAAAATTAGAGAGGATGTTGAAATTGAAAAAAATAATATCGTTAATAATGGTAGTTCTTTTAGGGGTAGCGATGACTGCATGTGGTAATGAAAAGCCTGTAGCAGTCGTAAATGGAGTTGAAATAAGTGCATCTGATTATAAAAAGACAGTTGAGACTTATAAAGAATCTATTTCTAAAATGTATGGTAAAGATTTATGGAACCAAGAAATTAAAGAGGGTGTAAAATATAAAGATGAAATGAAAAAAGCTATTTTACAACAAATGGTACAAGAGCAAGTTATATATCAACAAGCAAAAAAAGATAAATTAGAAGCTAAACAATCAGAGGTTGATAAACAATTTAAACAATTAAAAGAAAGTGTAAAACAAGATAAAGATTATGAAAAATTCTTAAAAGATAATGGTATCGATGATGAATTTTTAAAAGCTCAATTAGAAAAAGATATAACTATACAAAATTTTAAAAATAACTTTGATAAAAACACAAAAATAAGTGAAGCTGAAATGAAAAAGTACTATGAAGAAAATAAAAATAATTATGTAGATGATGAAGTTAGAGCATCTCATATATTAATATCAACAGTTGACCAAAAAACTAATAAACCTCTTTCAGAGGAAAAACAGAAAGAAGCTAAGAAAAAAGCTGATGATCTTTATGAAAAAGTTAAGTCAGGAGGAGATTTTGCTAAGCTTGCTAAAGAAAATTCAGATGATAAAGGTTCTGCAGCTAAAGGTGGAGATTTAGGATTCTTCTCAAAAGGTCAAATGGTTCCAGAATTTGAAAAAGCTGTATTTGCAATGGACAAAGGTGATATATCTAATGTAGTAAAAACTCAATATGGATATCATATAATAAAAGTAACTGATAAAAAATATAAAGAATATACATTTGATGAAGTTAAAGATAATATAAAACAAAACTTATTATATCAAAAATATACTGAAAAAGTTAAACAGTTAACAGATAAGGCAGACGTTAAAACAAATGAAAAAGAAGCTCTAAAAATTAACATATAAAAAAAACCTATACCATTATTATAATGGTATAGGTTTTTTTTGTATATTTTTCTTAACGTTGGTAAAAATAAGTTCAAAGTTACTAATGGAGGTATTAATCTGATATGAGAGCTACAGGAATAGTTAGAAGAATAGATGACCTTGGAAGAGTTGTTATACCAAAGGAAATAAGAAAAACATTAAGAATTAGAGAAGGAGATCCTTTAGAAATATTTACAGCTAAAGATGGAGAAGTAATATTAAAAAAATACTCTCCAATTGGAGAGCTTAATGAATTTTCTCAAGAATATGCAGAAACTTTGGGAGAAACTTTAGGTCATGGAGTTGTGGTAACAGATTTAGATTCAATAATAGCTGTATCTAAATTACCTAAAAAAGATTACAAAGAAAAAAGTATAAGTAGGGAATTAGAAGATCTTATAGAAAACAGAATTTCTACTCATGTAAAAGATAACAAATTAGTTGCGCTATACAAAGATGATTCTATGGACTATAAAATGCAAATAATAATGCCTATAGTTAGCTCATCTGGAGATTGTATAGGATCTATATGTTTAGTGTCTAAGGATGAATCAGGACTAAATGATAGTGATGAAAGATTGCTTAAGGTAGCTTCTAATTTTTTAGGTAAGCAAGTACAATAATAAAAAAAGGCTCATATATTGTGAGCCTTTTTTTATTATTGTACTTTTTTGGATATAAATGGTAATTCATTCAAATTATTGAAAATTATATTTTTTATATGATATATTATAACTTACAAATTGTACTAATGGAGGTATTTTATGGCGAAAAATAATCATAGAGATTTAGCAGATAAAAAAGCTACAGGCATAATAAGAAGAATAGATGATCTTGGAAGAATTGTTATACCAAAAGAAATTAGAAAATCGTTAAGAATTAGAGAAGGAGATTCTTTAGAAATTTTTACACATAGAGATGGGGAAATAATATTAAAAAAATATTCTCCAATTGGAGAGCTGAATGAACTTTCACAAGAATATGCGGAAGCACTAGGTGAAGTTTTAGGAAAAGGTGTAATGATAACAAATTTAGATTCGATAATAGCTGTATCTAAGTTGTCTAAAAAAGGTTATAAAGATAAAATGATAAGTAAAGAATTAGAACAAGTTATAAAAGATAGAAGTTTTAATCATGTAAAAGATAATAATGTGATTCCATTACATAAAGATGATTCTATGGACTATAAGATGCAAACAATAATGCCTATAGTTAGTTCATCTGGAGATTGTATAGGATCTATATGTTTAGTTTCTAA
Source organism: Paraclostridium bifermentans (assembly GCF_019916025.1). Taxonomy (NCBI): domain Bacteria; kingdom Bacillati; phylum Bacillota; class Clostridia; order Peptostreptococcales; family Peptostreptococcaceae; genus Paraclostridium; species Paraclostridium bifermentans. Next base: position 167,959 of record NZ_CP079737.1, read on the forward strand.
GGATGAAGCAGGACTAAATGATAGTGATGAGAAACTACTTAAAGTAGCAGCTAATTTTTTAGGTAAACAAGTTTAATATTATTTTTCAAAAGACCCTTTAATGAAGGGTCTTTTAAAGTTTGTAAGGTAATTATTGAATCTACAATAACATATATGTTATATTAGAGTTTGTTATACAACATAATATGGAGGGGAATTATGAGTAACAATAAGGGAAAAGATTCATTCTTGAAAGGGGCATTAATACTAGGATTAGCAGGAATCTTAGTTAAAATAATAGGTGGATTTTTTAGGATACCTGTTGGGAATTTAATTGGGGCAGAAGGTATGGGGTATTATCAAGCGGCATATCCTGTATATACCTTTTTTTTAATTTTGGCAACTGCAGGGTTTCCAACTGCACTAGCTAAATTAGTTTCAGAAAAAATGGCTATAGGTAACTATAAAGGAGCACATAAGGTATTTAAAGTATCTCATTGTGTACTGACAATAACAGGGTTTGTATCATTTTGTATATTTTTCTTTGGAGCAGACTTTATAGTAAATGATATAATGAAAAATCCAGGAGCAAAATATGCAATGATTGCTATTTCACCAGCTCTTTTATTTGTTCCGGCGATGTCATCTTATAGAGGATATTTTCAAGGAAGAAGAGAAATGACTCACATAGCAATTTCTCAAATAATTGAACAGCTTTTCAGAGTTATATTAGGAATAACGTTGGCTTACCTTTTTATGAACAGTCTTGGGCCAAACCCTGGCCCAGAACAAGGTGCAGCGGGGGCTATAATTGGGGCTACTATAGGGGCTATAGCATCTATTATATATCTGATAATAGCTTATTTATTTAAATTAAAAACTATAAAAAGAGAAATAAAATCAAGTAAAAAATTTAGAGAAGAAAGTGTATCTAGGATACTAAAAAAATTATTAGTAGTAGCTATACCTATAACTATAGGAGCAGCTGTTATGCCACTAGTAAATATGGTAGATACTGTAATTGTTATAAGGAGATTAGTAGAAGCTGGTTTTAGCCAAACACAGGCAAATGTAATGTTTGGTCAATTAACGGGAATGGCTATGGCTATAATAAACTTACCAGCAGTTATAACAGTTGCTATGAGTATGAGTTTAGTGCCAACAATATCACAAGCGTATGCTGTAGGAAATAGAGCTAAAGCGATAAAAGAAACTAAAAGTGCTATAAAAGTAACCTTAATGATTGTTTTACCAGCAGCTTTTGGTATGGCATCTTTAGCACACCCTATAATGAAACTTTTATTTCCAGCACAACCAGATTCAGTTGGAACTATATTATTAGTTTTAACACCTTGTGTAGTATTTTTAGGGCTTATACAGAGCTTAAATGGTATACTTCAAGGAATGGGAAAACCTATGGTTCCAGTTTTTTGTTTAGTGATAGGAATGGCTTTTAAAATAGCAATTAGTTACACTTTAACAGCAATACCAGAGATAAATGTTATAGGTTCTGCATTAGGGACTGTAACTGCTTATTTCGTAGCTGCTATGCTTGAACTAATTTACATAAAAAAGGCAATGAATATGAGATTGTCAGTTAAAACATTCTTTATAAAACCATTAATAATTGTATTGATTATGTTTATATCAGTAAAATTAAGTTATAGTTTTATGGTAGGAATGTTAGGAAATACTTTATCGACGGTAGTATCAATAGCTATTGGAGGTATAATTTATATAATTTTTACAATAGCATTAGGTGGAATAAGAAAAAAAGAATTATTAAGTATGCCTAAAGGAGACAAAGTTTATAAAGTTCTTAAAAAACTAAAACTTATGAAATAATGTATATATATATGTAAATAAAGGAAATACTTATAAAAGTAATTTCCTTTATTTTTACATGATAAGGAGAATTTTATATGGGAAAAATAACTATAGTAGGTCTTGGACCAGGAGAATATTCTTTAATAAGTCAAGGTGCATTAGATGCTTTGAAAAATAGTTCTAGAGTTTTTCTTAGAACAGAGAAACATCCTATAATTGATAAGTTAAAGAATGAGATAAAATATACATCTTTAGATTATTTTTATAATCAAGATGAAAACTTTGATAATGTTTATAACAATATATCAAATTTTATAATTGAAGAATCGCAAAATGGAGATCTTGTATATGCAGTACCTGGACATCCTAGGGTTGCAGAAAAGACTGTAGGTATAATTGCTGGGATTGCGCATAGAAAAGGCGTAGAAGTGGAAATAATAGCTTCTATGAGCTTTGTAGATGCTATGTTTAACTATTTAGAAGTCGATCCATCTGAGGGATTTAAATTATTAGATGCATTTGAAATTGAAAATAGTTATATAGATACAAATACTAGCATGATAATTACTCAAATTTATGATAGATTTATAGCATCAAATGTAAAGTTAGCATTAATGGAAAATTATGATGATGAACAAGAAATATGTATAGTAAAAGCTGCAGGCGTTAAAGGTTTAGAAAGTAAAAAGTATGTTAAATTATATGAACTTGATAGAAATGACAATGAATTTGATTATTTAACAAGTTTATATATTCCAAAATCTGATAAAACTATGTATAATACAGTAAAAGATCTAGAAAACATAGTTGAGCAGCTTAGAGGAGAAAATGGATGTGATTGGGATAAGAAACAAACGCATAAATCTCTCAAAGCTCATATAATTGAAGAAGCATATGAACTTGGACAAGCTATAGATAATGATGATATTGATGAAATGATAGAAGAACTAGGTGATATTTTACTGCATGTTGTTTTTCACTCACAAATAGGTAAAGAGGAAGGCTACTTCGATTTAAAAGAAATTACTAATAGTATTTGTGAAAAATTAATATTTAGACATCCTCATGTATTTAAAAATGAAGAAGTGGATATGAATACATATGACAAAACTTGGGAAGAGTTAAAAAAGAAGGAAAAAGGTGAATCTACGATAACAGAAGGATTGAAAAGAATTCCAAATAGTTTACCGGCACTAACAAAGGCTAAAAAAGTACAATATAAGGCATCTTTGGTAGGGTTTGACTGGGATGATATTAACGATGTTTTTAAAAAAATTGTAGAAGAATATAAAGAATTACTTGACGAACACAAACAAGGAAATATAAAATACATAAAGGAAGAACTAGGAGATTTACTATTCTCTATAGTTAATCTTGCTAGATTTTTAGATATAAATCCAGAAGAAGCATTGAACTTGACTACTGAAAAATTTGTAAATAGATTTGAATTTATAGAAAATAGAGCTACAAGTTTAAATAGACGATTAGAAGATATGTCATTAGCAGAGATGGATGAAATTTGGAATGAATCTAAAAAAATTTAGTAAGCAGAAGGTATTTTGTTAAAAATCTAGAATTTTATCTAATATTGATTATAAAATTCTATAATATAAACTTTTAGGAGGTAAGTAACGTGAATAAAGCTGAATTAGTAGCAAAAATGGCAGAAAAGAGTGAATTAACAAAGAAGGAAGCAGAAGCAGCATTAAATGCTTTCATGAAATCAGTTGAAGAAGCATTAGTATCAGGAGAAAAAGTTCAATTAGTAGGATTTGGAACTTTCGAAACTAGAGAAAGAGCAGCAAGACAAGGAAGAAACCCAAGAAACCCAGAAGAAGTTATAGATATACCAGCTTCTAAGGCACCAGTTTTCAAAGCTGGAAAGGGATTAAAAGATATAATAAATGGATAATTTTATTTATATTTAAAAGTGTGGATTTTCCACACTTTTTCTATATAAGGAGGTTTTCATAGATGAGATTAGATAAATTTTTAAAGGTTTCAAGAATAATAAAAAGAAGAACCGTGGCTAAAGAGGCTTGTGATAAAGGTATAGTTACTATAAACGGTAAGTTAGCTAAATCATCATCAGAAGTTAATATAGGAGATATTCTTGAAATTCAATTTGGTGAAAAACTAATGAAATTTGAAATAAAAGAAATAAAAGAGCATGTATTAAAAAATGATGCTAAAGAAATGTTTGAGATAATAGAATAAATTTTAAATATCCCTCGTATATTTATATTAGGTTAATTATAAAGATTTAATATGGAGGGATATTATGGAACATAGTATAAGCTTAAACAATCGATCAAGTTTAACTATTTCTGGAGTAGAGCATATATACTCTTTCAATGATAAAAAAGTAGAAATAAGAACTACATCTGGAGATATGATTGTAGATGGAGAAAATTTAGACATGAGCAAGCTTAGTATAGACGAAAAAGTTATTACTGTGACAGGGACTATAAATGGAATAAATTACAGTAAAGCTAAGGAACCTCAAGAAAATTTCTTTAAGAAGTTATTTAAATAATGATACCATTCACTCAGGACCTCGGAGCATTTTTTGCAACGATATATGGTGGAATATTTATAGGGGTTTTATTTGATCTATACAGGGCTTTTAAACAAAACTTTAATATAATAAAAATTTTCTCGTTTTTTTATGATGTATTATTTTGGATAATTGTGACTTTGCTTGTTTTTGTAACTATAAATGTTATAGAATCCTTTGATTTAAGATATTATCATTTCATTGCTTTATTTATAGGATTTATTATTTATTATAATACTATCAGTAAATTCATACTAAAAGTATTAAATAAATCAATAGGATTTGTTATTAACACTATAAGACGAATTTTAGTATGTACGTGCAAGATTTCGGTTAATTTGTATTACGTTATAATCTACTCAATACACTTATTATTTGATACTATATTTTATATACCTAATTTAATTCTAAGAATGGCGATGTTCATGAAATGTAAGTTAGGTAAATTAAAAAGAGTAAAAGTTAAATCGTAAGGAGAGAGATTATGAACAAAAGAAAAAAATTTTTAGGTCAATATCTAATTGTTGGAATGTTTTTATCTTTTTTAGTAATGTCACTTATAGGTGGGTTTACGACTCAAATTTTTAAATCTGTTAAATATAACAATGAAATTGTTTCTTTGAAAAAAGAAATAAAAAACACAGAAAAAGAGATTAAAGGATTAAAAGAATCCAAGAAAAGCTTAGATGATGATAAATATGTAGAGGACATAGCTAGAAATAGATTGAAAATGGTAAAGCCAGATGAAATAATATATGTAGATATAAATAGAGGAAGTAATTAAATACTTCCTCTATTTATATCTACATTTTTTAAATTACATTAATAGGAGGTTATTTAATTGAAATTAGGAGCTATAGATATAGGAACAAATTCTATGAGATTGTTAGTTGCAGATTATATAGATGGTAAACTTTTAAATAGAGAAAAGTTTGTAAACACGACTAGAATTGGACAAGGTGTAGACAGTGAAGGGTATATATCAAAAGAAGCTATAGAAAGAAATATTGAAGCTTTAAAGGAGTTTTCGGTTTTAGCAAAATCTAAAGGTTGTAAAGAATTATACTGTATAGGGACATCGGCATTAAGAGATAGCAAAAACAAATTGGATTTTGTGAGTAGAGCAAAAAAAGAATTAAATATAGATGTAGATATAATAAGTGGAGAACAAGAGTCTAATTTAGGCTTTGCAGGGGTTTTACAGGGGCTAGAAGATAAAGAAGGCATATTAGCTATAGATATAGGAGGAGGTTCTACAGAATTTATTTTAGGAGGTTTTGAAGGGATTGAATTCTGTAAAAGTGAAAACGTTGGAGCTTTAAGAATGACTGAGAAATTTTTAAAGCATGATCCTATATGTGAAATAGAGTTTGAGAATATGGAAAAATTTATATTTGAAACTATAAATGAAACTCTTAATAAATTAAAAAAAGAAAATATAAAATCAGTAGTTGGTATCGGAGGTACAATAACTTCTGTTTCAGCTATGAATCAGGAATTAGAAACATACTCGATGGAAAAAATCCATGAAAGTGAAATATGCAAAAAAGATTTAGATAATATTTTACAAAATTTAAAAAAGATGACATTAAATGATAAGAAAAACTTAAAAGGGCTACAACCAAAAAGAGCGGATATTATAACAGCTGGTGTAGCAATTTTAAATTTAATAATGAAAAACTTAGAAAAAGAAAAAATTATAGTAAGTGAATACGATAATTTGGAAGGGTTATTATGTCAAAACGCAAAAAAAATGTCTTAATATTATAATGTATTAGCTACCTATTATGACAAAAAAGATATCTCTCATTTGTTACAATTTCAGTATGAAAATAACAGGGGGAGGTTTTTTTTATGGAAAGAAGTATAGCGGTTAATAAAAGAAATTTAGTTTTTAAAAATATAGGACAAGTTAATTTTTTAGATACAAATACACTGGTTTTATGTTTATTTGGATTTTTACTTAGTAGAGCTATGGTTGTGGATAATATAGCCCCACTAGGTGTAGCTTTTTTCTTATGTGTATCTATTATAGATAAGTATAAATTTCCTGTATTTATAGCGACTTTAGCAGGTACGGTATTATCGTTTAATCAAGTTCCTAATATTATAAAATACTCAATTTGTATAATTATTATTCAAATTGTTTCTAGTCATATTAAAAATATAAAATCAATAAATAAGATATCGATTATAGGAGCATTAATAATGATTCCTATATCTATGGGACAAGCTTTTATATTTGGTAGTTACGTATATAATTTAAGTATAGCTTTAGTTGAATGCATTCTAATGTTTGTTGGAACGTATATTTTTTCTTATGGAGTAGCTGTTATAAATAAAAGAGCTTCAAGGACGGTCACTTCTAATGAAGAAATAGTAGCTTTAACAATCATTATAATATTTAGCATAATGGGAATAGGGGAAGTATCTTTGCTCGGTATATCTATTAGAAATGTTTTAACAACAATGACTATATTAATATTATCTATTACAGGTGGTGCAGCACTAGGTGCATCTAGTGGAGTTATAATTGGGTTGGTTTATTTCATAAATAATCTTGTATCTAGTATGTATATGGGTATTTATGCATTTGCAGGACTTATTTCAGGTGGATTTAATAAAGTTAACAAGTATTTAAGTATAGCGGGATATATAGTAGGTTGGAGTTTGATTTATATTTATACATCTGGAATAGGATCTAATATTATGGAAGTAAGAGATATTTTAATAGCCAGTGTATTAGTAATACTTATTCCTGATAAGGTAATAAAAGGAATAGAAAAAACTATAAAAGGTAATGGTGGTCTTAAAGATGGAGTTGAAGATTATTTAGCTAGGAATAGAGAAATAACTAACAATAGATTAAGAGGGATGTATAAAACTTATTCAGACTTAGCAAATACTTTTGATAGAGTCAGGGAAAAGGAAAAAATATTAGATCAAAAAGATATCGCACACATAATAGATATGGTACATAATGATGAGTGTAAAAATTGTGGAATGAGAAGAAGATGCTGGGATTCTAAATTTAACTACACTTATACAATGCTGAATAGAATATTAGAAGAGTTAGAGGACAGTGGTGAAATTTATTTAGAAAATATACCTATTGATTTTAAAAAGGATTGTATAAAACCTGAAAGTATTGTTAAGGCATCTAATTATTATTATAAGATGTTTGCCTTAGACTATAGTTGGGAACAAAAATTTTCTGAGAATAGGAAATTAGTAGCAAATCAAATAAGATATATGTCTAAATCAATTGAAAGTATGGCTAAAGAATTAGATAAAGATATAACATTCGATATGGAGATGGAAAAAAACTTACTTGTTGAATTAGATAGAAATAATATAAGTGTAAAAAAACTTAATTATATATCTACAGACAGTAATGATTTTGAAGTTTTGATAGAAAAAGAAGCTTGCAGTGATAATAAATTATGTGAAAGAAAAATAACTAATATTATATCTAATGTTTTAGGAGAAGAGTTAGTTGCAAGGAAAGTTGGATGTACCTGTACAGGAGGACAATGCAAAATAAAATTAACTAAAAGGCAAGAATTTAAAATTGCAACAGAAGTTTCGAATATGTCTAAAGATGGATATATAATTTCAGGAGATAATTATACTTATATGGAAGTATCAGATGGTAAATATATGGTAGCTATAAGTGATGGAATGGGTAAAGGAAGAAAGGCATATGAAGAATCATCTGTAACTATAGATATACTAGAAAACATGATGGATTCTAACATAGATGAAGAAATAATAATCGACACTATAAATAATATATTGATGCTTAAATCATCAGATGAGATGTTTTCAACATTAGATTTAGGAATTGTTGATTTAAATAAGGGAGTATTAAATACTATTAAAATGGGAGCTTGTTCAACTTATATAAAAAGAAGTAATGGAGAAATAGAGCTTATATCTAGTGCTTCGTTGCCAGTAGGAATACTATCAGATATAAATATAGACAGAGATAGTAGGAAATTAAAGGATGGAGATTATATAATTATGGTTTCTGATGGAATTGTTGATGCTGGAAAAAACAAAAACTTAGGTGACAATTGGCTTATATATTTTTTAAAAGGATTAGAGACAACTAATCCAAAAGAAATTTCAAATGAAATTTTAAATAGAGCTCTGGATATACAAAATAATAATATTCATGATGATATGACGGTACTTGTGAGTAAAATATTTAAACATTAAATCCATAAATCCACAAGTTATACACAAAATGTTAATAAAATGTGGATAAAGTGTGGATATATATATAGGATTTAAAGCTATCAATATGTTGGAATTACAATATTCGACAAAATATTTACAAATTTAAAAATAATTCTAACAATTTTAACTAGAAAACATTGATTTAAAAATAAATAAATATCAACAAAAAAACATAAAAAATGTTAATAACTATGTATAATTTGTGGATAATTACGGAATAAAATGTATAAATACAAAAAAAATTGTATGAAATATGTTGAAAAATTAACATTTTAAATATGTGAATATGTTGATAATTATGTGGATAATTTTCAACATACTTATTTTCCAAAAACTGAATAATATAAATTCAAAAAGCCATCCTAATACTAATAATCTTAGTGAAAGGATGGCTTTTTATGGGGAAAAATATGTATAGAGTAATAACTATAGTCATTGCAGTTATATTATTTGCATCTATTTTATTAAAACGAGATATAAATGGAAACAGTGAAGCTTTTAGTGAAAAAGCACTTGAAATGATAAATGATACTAATAAAAAAGAACCTTCTAAAAATGATAAAAAAGAAGAAGAAAAAAAACCAACAAAATTTACTACTTGGGATATATCTAAATTATATAAGAGTAATAGTGATTGGGAAAAAAATCTAAGTAAATTTAGTAAAGAAACTAAAGAGTTAGAAAATTATGTGGGAAAAGTAACTAAATCTCAAAAACATCTATTATATGCCTTAAACATAAAAGAAGAATTAGACTCAAAGTTAGAAAAATTAAGTGCATATGTATCTTTAAATAGTGATATTAACAATAAATCGTATGACTATTTAAATATGAATGAAAGTTTGAACAAAGTATATAAAGAATATAGTTTTATTTGTTCTAATTTAGAATTAGAAATTTTAAAACTATCAAATAAAGATTTTAAAGATATAATGAAAAATGAAAAAATATCAAGTAAGTATAGTATGTATTTAAATGATATCAGAAGGAACAAAAAGCATTATCTAAATTCTAAGGAAGAAGAAATGTTGAGTAATATAAGTGATATAGCTTCTTTACCTAAAGAAGTATATGATCTTTTTATGAATATGGATAAAAAATCAAACTTAAATCCATCACAATATTCATTAGCACTAGAAAGTTCTAATAGAGAAGAAAGAAAAAAAGCTTATGAAAATGAATCTCTACAGTACAATGATAATATAAACATGCTATCAGGATTATTTATAGGACAAGTTAAGAAAAATATTTTTTACTCAAATACTAGAGGTTATAAAAATTCAAGAGAGATGTATATGTCAGGTGATGATATAGATCCTAAAGTTTATGATGAACTTATAAATACGGTTGATAATAATTTAGGAAGTTTGCATAAATATATAGGTTTAAGGAAAAAAGTATTGAACTTAGATAAAGTTTACTCATATGATATGCATGCTCCAATTATAAATCCAGTAGATGAGTATATTCCATATGATAAAGCACAAGGTATTGTATATACATCGCTAAATCCTTTAGGTAAAGAATATGGAGATATACTTTATAAAGCTTTCAATGAAAGATGGGTGGATGTATATTCTAATGATAATAAAGTAAGTGGAGCATACTGTTTATCTGTATATGATAATCATCCATATGTTTTAATGAATTATAGTGGAAACTTAGATTCTGTATCTACTTTATCTCATGAACTAGGACATGCTGTATATGGATATATGAGTTCAAAGAATCAAAATTACTTAAATTCAAAACCTAGTATATTTACTCATGAAGTAGCATCTATAACTAATGAAGCTTTATTATATGAAATGTTAATAAAGAATACTCAAAATAAAAATGAAAAAGCTTATTATATAACTCAGTACCTAGATTTGATAAAAAACACTCTATTTGTACAAACGATGTATGCTGAATTTGAGTACAAAGTACACCAGAAGCTTGAAAGTGGAGAGGTTGTAAACGTACTGGTATTAAATGATATATGGGGAGAACTTTTACAAAAATATTATGGTAAAGACTTTAGTGTAGATCAGCTATCTAAGGTTGGATGGGCAAAAATACCACATTTTTATAATAGTTTTTATGTATATAAATATGCAACAGGATGTAGTGCCGGAATTGCATTTTCTCAGGATATAATTAAAAATGGTCCTGAAAACTATTTATCATTCCTTAAAAAAGGAGGATCTAATTATCCTATAGACTTACTAAAAGAGAGTGGTATAAATCTTTATAGCACTAAACCTATAGAACAAACTACCGAGAAATTTAACTCTTTAGTATCTGAATTAGAAAAGCTCTTAACAAATTAAGGATAGAAGTAATTGAGAAATAGTGGTAGAATATATTAAAAAGTCCTTACAATTTAAGGACTTTTTAAACTTTTAGTTTAGGTTAATTTATAAGTAATACATAATGTTTAAAATTGATAAGGTAATAACTTTATTTATAGGATTGTAAATACAAGGAGGTAAAACATGAAACTATTTATAGATACTGCAAATGTAGATGAAATAAAAGAAATAAACTCTTGGGGAGTTATAGAAGGTGTTACAACAAACCCTTCATTAATAGCTAAAGAAGGAAGAGTTTTTGAAAATGTAGTTAAGGAAATAACTCAAATTGTAGATGGACCAATATCTGCAGAAGTTATCTCGATGGATAGCGAAGGAATGATAAAAGAAGGCGAAGAGTTAAGTAAAATTCATGAAAATATAGTAATAAAGATACCTATGTGTGCAGAAGGATTAAAAGCTGTATCAGCTTTACACAAAAAAGGAATAAAAACTAATGTAACTTTAATATTCTCATCAAACCAAGCATTATTAGCAGCTAAAGCAGGTGCTTCTTATGTAAGTCCTTTTGTTGGTAGATTAGATGATATAGGTCAAGAAGGAATAATGTTAATAGAAGAAGTTGCTGAAATATTCAGCATACATGGTATAGAAACTGAAATAATATCAGCTAGTATAAGACATCCTCAACATGTTTTAACTTCAGCTAAGGCAGGTGCTGATATATCAACTGTTCCTTACAAAGTTTTTAAACAAATGTTAGGACACCCTATGACTGATATAGGTATAGAAAAATTCTTAAAAGACTGGGAAACTGTACCTAAGAACTAATAAAAAGGCGATAATTTTTAAATTATCGCTTTTTTTATGTCTTTTTGCGATTATATAACATACTAAAACCCTTATTTAACATTTATAAATGTTTACTATTTATTAAATGTGATATATAATTTGAAGAGAGATTAACGAACTAAGGGAGATGAATTTTATGGATAGAAATTTAGCATTAGAGTTAGTTAGAGTAACGGAAGCAGCAGCTTTAGTCTCATCGCAGTTTATGGGTAGAGGAGATAAAAACGGAGCTGACGGCGCAGCAGTTGAGGCTATGAGAAGAGCTTTTGAAACAGTTAAGGTCGATGGTGAAGTTGTAATAGGAGAAGGAGAACTAGATGAGGCTCCTATGTTATATATTGGTGAAAAGGTTGGTATGGCAACAGAGGATAGCATGAAAGTTGATATAGCAGTAGACCCTTTGGATGGAACTACACTAATAGCTAAAGGACTACCTAATGTTATATCTGTAATAGCTATGGGAAAAAAAGGAAGTTTACTTAAAGCTCCTGACACTTATATGAAAAAGATAATTGTTGGTCCTAAGGCAAAGGGATGTATAGATTTAAACGCAAGTGTTGAAGAGAATATAAAAAATGTAGCAAAAGCTTTAAATAAAAAGACAACAGAGATGACTATAATAGTACAGGATAGAGAAAGACATGATTATATATTTGAAGCAGCTAGAAAATTAGGTACAAGAATAAAAATGTTCGGAGATGGAGATGTAGCAGCAGGTATTGCAACTTGCTTTGAAGATACAGGAATAGATATGCTTATGGGAATTGGTGGTGGACCAGAAGGTGTTATAACAGCGGCAGCAATTAAGTGTATGGGCGGAGATATGCAAGCTCAGATTTATCCACTAAGTGAGCAAGAAAGAATTAGATGCCATGAAATGGGATTAACAGACGAAGATATATCGAAAGTATTATCATTAGAAGACTTGGCTCAAGGTGATGAACTATTCTTTGCAGCAACAGGAATAACGGATGGAGATCTATTAAAAGGTGTAGTTAGTTTAGGTAATAATAGAATAACAACAAATTCTGTTGTTATGAGAGCAAAAACAGGAACTATAAGATTTGTCGATGCAATTCATTCGGTTGATAAAAATGATATATTAACTGATTTAATGGGTAAATATAGTATATAAAAGGCGTAAAAAATAAAACTATTTTGTTTGAATAGTTTTATTTTTTTATTTGTTGACCATAATGTATAAATAGTGATAGTATTAAGTTTAACTGTTTGCTATAATAATGGTAGCTTCTCATTTGCACGCCTTTAATTTCCGAATAAAATTGTAATTTAATTATGGGATAGGAGGACTTTTTTGAATACGAAAGATATGACTTTGGATAATTTAGATGACATGACTCTAGTTCAACTAAAAGAATTAGCAAAGAAATTAGAGATTAAGTCTATAAGTAAGTATAAAAAGAATGAGTTAATACAAATAATAAATGAGTATAAAAATAAGGACATGATAGATAATAATAAAGAAATCGAGAAAAAAGAAACCGAGAAAAAAGAAATTAAAAGTGAACAAAAACAAAGTGTGAATAAGCAAGAAACTAAGGTTTATGAAAATAGGACTCAAAGATACAATCAAAATCACAACAGAAATTCATATAATGTTAAAGAAGTTGATGAAGCTAAGATTGTTGATGAGTTTAATACATCTAAAGATGATGAGGTAATGGGTGTTTTAGAAATACTACCAGATGGATTTGGATTTTTAAGAGGTCCTAACTATTTATCTACAGAACATGATGTATATGTTTCACCATCGCAAATTAGAAGATTCAATATGAAAACAGGGGATAAAGTTAAGGGTATAACAAGACATCCAAAAAGTGGAGAAAAATTTAGAGCATTATTATATGTTCAAAAAATAAATGATGAACATCCTGAGACAGCTACAAAAAGAAGAGCTTTTGAAACTCTTACACCGATATACCCGGAAGAAAGACTTACATTAGAGAAGTATCAAAATGAAATATCTACAAGGCTAATAGATTTAATTTCTCCTATTGGTAAAGGTCAAAGGGGATTGATAGTAGCACCACCTAAGGCTGGTAAAACTATCCTTTTAAAAAGTGTAGCCAATAGTATTGTTAAAAATCATCCAGATGTGGAGTTAATAGTTCTTCTTATAGATGAAAGACCAGAAGAAGTAACTGATATGCAAGAATCTATAGATGCAGATGTTATTTACTCAACTTTTGATCAGGTGTCAAGTCATCATGTTAAAGTTGCTGAGATGGTTCTAAATAGAGCACAAAGATTAGTTGAGCACGGAAAAGATGTTGTTATATTATTAGATAGTATTACAAGACTTGCAAGAGCTTATAACTTGAGCATATCGCCAACTGGAAGAACGTTATCAGGAGGGTTAGATCCTGGAGCACTTCATGGGCCTAAAAAATTCTTTGGAGCTGCAAGAAACATTAGACAAGGTGGATCTTTAACTATTTTAGCTACAGCGTTAGTTGAAACAGGATCTAGAATGGATGATGTTATTTTTGAAGAGTTCAAAGGAACTGGAAATATGGAATTACACTTAGATAGAAAATTAGCTGAGAAGAGAGTGTTCCCTGCTGTTGATATATACAAATCAGGAACAAGAAGAGAAGATTTATTATTAACAGAAGAAGAGAAAGCTGCACTTTGGAAACTTAGAAAAGAAATGAGTAGTAATTCGGTATATGAAGTAACTGATAAAGTACTAGAATTACTTAAGAGAACAAAGGATAATAATTCGTTTATAAAGTATATAAAAGAGACTTTAAACTAATTAGAAAACTCTTGTACCCTAAATAATCTTATGTTATAATGGTGTAGTTGAATAATGAAAAACGAAAAGTTAATATAATTAATTTCGAAAAGTAAGGAGAAGAGGTGACAAATATGCAAAAAGATATACAACCAAAATACCAAGAAGTTGAAGTACGTTGCGCTTGTGGAAACACATTCGTTGCTGGGTCAACTAAAGACGAAATAAAAGTTGAGATATGTTCAGAATGCCATCCTTTCTATACTGGAAAGCAAAAGAATATAGAAGCTGGTGGAAGAATAGACAAGTTCAAGAAGAGATTCAAAATCGACTAATAGTAAATACGGAGTTGGCTTGCCAACTCCTATTTTATTTATATAGGAGGATTAAGTATGTATAGACCGGTAAATCATGGATATATAGAAATTGTCATAGGTCCTATGTACAGTGGTAAAAGTGAAGAGTTGATAAGAAGATTAAAAAGAGCTAAGATTGCAAAACAAAACGTAGTTGTTTTTAAGCCTCTTATTGATGATAGATATAGTAAAGAAGATGTAGTATCTCATAGTGGATATGCAATAAATGCTATTCCTATAAAGGATTCTTCAGAAATAGAAAAATACATAAATGAAGATACTCAAGTAGTGGGAATAGATGAGATTCAATTCTTTGATAACGAAGTAGTTGATATGGCTATAAAGTTAGCGGATAAAGGAATTAGAGTTATTGCAGCTGGATTAGATATGGATTTTAAAGGAGAGCCTTTTGGACCTACTCCTAAATTATTGGCTGTGGCTGAATTTGTAGATAAAATTCAAGCTATATGCTCAGTTTGTGGACAACCAGCAACTAGATCTCAAAGACTTATAAATGGTAAACCAGCTAAGTATGATGAACCAATAATACAAGTTGGAGCTGTAGAGAGTTATGAAGCTAGATGTAGAAAATGTCATGTAGTTGAAAAATAAATTTATAAACAACAAACACCTTTTAGGTGTTTTTTCTTTGCCTAATATAGTAATATTATATATATAGTTTAGGAGTAGAGGTGAATATATGAAAAAACAACCGGTAGGTGGTCAAGCTGTAATAGAAGGAGTTATGATGCAATCTAAAAACAAGAGAGCCATAGCTGTTAGAAAAAATGACGGAGAAATTATAATTAGAAAAAGAAATATAAAAAGTTGGATATCTGACAAGAATATAGATAAGATTCCTTTTTTAAGAGGTGCATTTATATTGATAGAGACTATGATTGAAGGAATAAACAGTATGAATTTTTCATCTGAATTTTTCCTAGATGACGAAGAAGAAGAGTCGAGGTTTGATAAATTCATAAATAAACTATTTAAAGATAAGGCAAATGATGTAATCATAATAATTTCCCTAATAATAGGATTGTTTTTTGCTATGTTATTATTTGTAGTAACGCCCACGATGATAGGTGGATTATTTTCAAGATTTATAAATAGTGACTTAATATTAAATCTAATAGAAGGTTTTACGAGAATATGTATTTTATTTATTTATATACTTTTAATATCTATGAATAAAGATATTAAAAGAGTGTTTGAGTATCATGGAGCTGAGCATAAAGCTATTTATTGTTATGAAAATAATTTAGATTTAACTGTTGAAAATGCAAGGAAATTTAAGACACAACATCCAAGATGTGGAACTAATTTTTTATTTATAGTAATGTTCACTTCCATAATACTTTTTTCTTTTTTTGGATGGCCTAATCCAATTATAAGAATAGTTATGAGAATTGTATGTGTTCCTATAGTTGCGGGAATATCATATGAAATAATAAAATTGCTTGGGAAATATAATAACATTTTGACAAAAACTGTAGCTTATCCAGGAATGATGTTACAAAAACTTACAACTAAGGAACCAGATGATAAACAACTTGAAGTTGCATTAAAAGCATTAGATGCTGTCATAAAGTAAAAAAGGAGAATTCTATGACAATAAGAGAAATTTTAATTAAATATATGGAGGAGTTATCAAATATCAGTGATACTCCGAGATTAGATACAGAAATAATATTACAGAAAGTATTAGGTGATGTTGATAGGCTGTATATTCAATTAAACTTGAACAAAAAACTTTCAGATGAACAAATAGAAGAGTTCAATAGAATGATTAAGGAAAGATTAGATGGAAGACCTATTGCATATATCGTTAATAATAGAGAATTTATGGGATTAGATTTTTTTGTAGAAGAAGGAGTTTTAATTCCTAGACCAGATACCGAACCGTTAGTTGAGGAAATAATAGAACTTACTAAGGGTAAGGAAATGTTGAACATAGTTGATATTGGAACTGGATCAGGGGCTATATCTGTAAGCTTAGCAAAGTATATAGATAACTGCCATGTATATTCACTAGATATATCTGAAAAAGCTTTGAGTATAGGTAAAAAGAATGCTGTAAGTAATGAAGTTGACAGTAAAATTGATTTTATAGAATCTAATTTATTCAGTGGAATTAAAGATAAAAATATAAAGTTAGATTTAATAGTTTCTAATCCTCCGTATATAAGAAAAAAAGATATAGAGACGCTTCATACTCAAGTTAAAGATTATGAACCATATATAGCTCTTGAAGGTGGTGAAGATGGTTTAGATTTTTATAGGTCAATAACTAAACAATCTGTTTGTTATTTAAAGGACGGAGGAATATTAGCTTTTGAAGTTGGCCATGATCAAGCTAAAGATGTATGTGATATTATGAACGATAATGGTTACTCTAAAATATATACAAAGAAAGACTTGCAAGGAATCGATAGAGTTGTTATAGGTTATAAACTATGATATAATCAACTATTGATATTTTACAATTAAAGAGGTGAAAAGTATGCTAAACAAATTAGAAGTACTAGAAGATAAATATAAAGAACTAAGTGAAAAAATAGCAGACCCGGAAATAATAAATGACCAAAAAGTATGGCAGAAATTTATAAAAGAACATGCTGAAGTAGAGCCAATTGTAATGAAATTTAGAGAATATAAAGATGTAATGAACGCTATAGCTGATTCTAAAACTATCTTACAAGAGGAATCAGATGAAGAACTAAGAGAATTAGCTAAAATGGAACTATCTGAAATGGAAGAAAAAGTTGAGCCTATAGAGGAAGAATTAAAAATACTATTATTACCAAAGGACCCTAATGATGACAAAAACGTTATAGTTGAAATCAGAGGAGGAGCTGGAGGAGATGAAGCAGCTCTATTTGCTGGGGACTTATTTAGAATGTACTGCAGATATGCAGAAAGAAGAAAATGGAAAATTGAGTTACTAAGTGCTAGTGATACTGGTGTTGGGGGATATAAAGAAGTATCTTTCATGATAAAAGGTAATGGAGCATACTCTGTTCTTAAATATGAATCAGGAGTTCATAGGGTTCAAAGAATACCATCTACTGAATCAGGAGGAAGAATACATACATCAACAGCAACAGTTGCAGTTTTACCAGAGGTAGAAGATGTTGAAGTAGAAATAAACGCAAATGACTTAAGAATAGATGTTTTCCGTTCTTCAGGAAATGGAGGACAAAGTGTTAATACTACAGACTCTGCAGTAAGGGTTACACATATACCTACAGGAGAAGTAGTATCTTGCCAAGATGGAAAATCTCAATTAAAAAATAAAGAACAAGCTTTAAAAATATTAAAAGCTAGATTATATGATAAAGCAGTTGCTGCACAACATAAAGATATAGCTGCAGAAAGAAAAAGTCAGGTTGGAACAGGGGACAGATCTGAAAGAATAAGAACTTACAACTTCCCTCAAGGAAGAGTAAGTGATCATAGAATAAACTTAACTTTATACAAATTAGATGCATTCTTAGATGGAGATTTAAATGAAATGATAGATGCATTAATAACTGTAGATCAAACTGAAAAAATGATGTCTATATAGTTTTAATATAAAAAAATCCCTATTTTGAATAGGGATTTTTTGCAATTAAAAAGAGTTATTATCTAGTATTGTAATAATAGCAATTTATATTACATAAAATTTAGAGCAAGTTAAATAATACTAGGGGGGTAACAAGAATTGTTTCGAATAACATTGATTGGATTGATATCTGGAGTTATAGGGACAGGAATCGGAGGCATTATATCCACTGTTTTTAGAAAAAATGTAAAAAGATATATAAGTTTTTTTATGGGGATATCTGGAGGCGTAATGCTAGCTGTTGTGGTATTTGATCTTCTTAAAGAATCCATGACCCAAATAGGAGTTATTTATACAAGTTTGTTTGTTTTTGCTGGAGCTTTACTTACTATGTTAATAAAAAATAAACTAGAAGTAGAATCCGATCTTAAATCAGGGTATTTAATATTTTTAAGTATACTTTTACATAACTTACCGGAAGGTTTAGCGATAGGATCTTCATTTATAGCAACTGAAAACCTAGGAATTACATTAGCAATTGTAATAGGTATTCATAACATACCAGAAGGTTTAGCAATGGCGCTTAGTTTAGCTGGGAGTAAAATGAGCACGTTTAAAGTTGTATTATTAACATTAATAGCAGGAATTCCTATGGGTATAGGTAGTTTTTTTGGCGCATATTTCGCAGGTATGTGTACTTCTTTAATAGGGGGGTTCTTAGCTATAGCAGCAGGAACTATGATGTATGTAGTTTTAGAAGAAATATTTCCATCAGCAAAATCTATGTATTCTATAATAGGTTTTTTGATTGGAATTTTAGTAGTCAGCTATATATAAACTAAATATGAAGGAAGGTATACTAATGATAAATACAAAAATAAGTAAAATTGATGAATCAAATATAGATATAGAAGAAATAAGAAAGCATGCAAAATTATTATCTGAAGGAAATACAGTTATTTTCCCTACAGAAACAGTTTATGGGTTAGGTGCAAATGCTTTAGATGAAGATGCTGTAAAAAAAATATATGAAGCAAAAGGACGACCTAGTGATAACCCTTTAATAGTACATATATGTGAAAAAGATGAGATAAATGAATTGGCCACAAATATAAATCAAAAAGCTAAAAAATTAATGGATGAATTTTGGCCAGGGCCACTTACTATGATTTTTAAGAAAAAAGAAATAGTTCCACAAAGAACTAGTGGGGGTTTAGATACAGTAGCTATAAGAATGCCTTCGAATCCTATTGCCAGAGAAATTATAAGACAATCAGGAGTACCTATAGCTGCTCCATCAGCTAATATATCAGGTAGACCATCTCCAACAAAGGGACAGCATGTATGCGACGAAATGAACGGAAGGGTAAATGGAATTATAGTTGCAGGAGACTGTGATTTTGGACTTGAATCTACGGTTGTAGATATGACATCTGAAAAGCCTATGATCTTAAGACCTGGAAGTGTTACTAAAGAGCAAATGGAACTTTTAATAGGAGAAGTTCTTATAGACCCGTCTATTGAGGGTAAAGCAGACGTAAAAAAAGCTAAAGCACCAGGAATGAAATATACACACTATTCACCAAATGGGGATGTTTTTATAGTAAGTGGAGAAGATTCAAAAGTAATTAATAAAATAAATTCTTTAATAGATGAAAATGAAGAAAAAGGATTAAGATGTGGTGTTATGTGTCTTAATAAAAATAAAGAAAACTATAAAGGCGAAGTGATAGGTCTTGGAGACAATTTAGAAGAAGTTGGAAGTAACCTTTTTAATGCATTAATAGAAATGGATAAAAAAGAAATGGACATAATATATTCTGAAGCTTTTTCTAATCATGGAGTTGGTAGAGCTATAATGAATAGGTTAATGAAGTCAGCTGGGTATAAAATTATAGAATTATAAATAATAAAGTCCAAAAAATATATGAAATAATTATGTATAAAGGATGCAAAAATATTTAAAGTTTAGTATAATATAAAATTAAGTATAAATCTATGTATACAAAAGTATTGGAGGTATTGGACTATGAAGATAGGTTTAGGTAGCGATCACGGTGGATACAATTTAAAAGAAGAAATAAAAAAACACTTGCAATCAAAAGGAATTGAATGTGTAGACTTTGGAACTGAAAATGGAGTAGATTCAGTTGATTATCCTATATATGGAGAAAAGGTTGCCAAAGCGGTTGTTAGCAAGGACGTAGACTATGGGATATTATGTTGCGGCACAGGTATAGGAATCTCATTAGCAGCTAACAAAGTTAAAGGTATTAGATGTGCTGTTGTTTCAGATACATTTTCAGCTAAAATGTCAAAAGCACATAATAATGCAAACATGCTTTCTTTAGGAGAGAGAGTAATTGGAAAAGGGCTAGCTCTTGAGATAGTTGATGCGTGGATAAACACTGAATTTGAAGGTGAAAGACACTTAAGAAGAGTAAATATGTTAAATGACATAGAACAAAAAAATTAGGAGGCTTACATAATGAAAAAAGTAGTAGTTGCAGATCATCCATTAATACAACACAAATTAACTTTAATGAGGGATAAAAATACAGGATCTAAAGATTTTAGAGAACTTCTAACAGAAATAACAATGCTTATGGGATATGAAATAACAAGAGAATTACCTTTAGAGGAAATAGAAATAGAAACTCCTGTTGTTAAAACTAAAGCAAAAGTTATAGCTGGAAAGAAATTAGGAATAGTTCCAATATTAAGAGCTGGATTAGGAATGGTAGATGGACTTGTAAACTTAGTTCCAGCAGCTAAAGTTGGACATGTTGGTTTATACAGAGACCCAGAAACTTTACAACCAGTTGAATACTATAGTAAATTCCCACAAGATATACAAGAAAGAGAAATGATAGTAGTAGATCCAATGTTAGCTACTGGTGGATCTGCTGTAGCAGCGATAGATGTATTAAAGAGAGATGGAGCTAAAACTATAAAATTAGTTAATTTAGTTGCTTCTCCAGAAGGCATAGAAGAAGTTCACAAATATCACCCAGATGTTGATATATATGTAGCTAATATCGATGAGAAATTAAATGATCATGGATATATAGTTCCAGGGTTAGGCGACGCTGGAGACAGATTATTTGGAACTAAGTAATAAGTTTAAACAAGGTATCTATAAAGTTTTATAGATGCCTTTTTCCGTTGAGTCATTAGCTCAAATATTAGGAAAACACTTATTAAAATAACCAATGCATACTATAAAAAAATTAAATTTAAAAAAATATTTTAAAATATTTTTTTAAAATGTAATTATTTGTAGAAAAATTTTCATAAAAGGTATAATATATATATATCTTTTATGGATTTATATCCAGAATTTAAATTAAAAAGTTTAAATTTTTCAAATGTTTTAAAAAGTAAAAATGTGCATAAATACTAGCATAATGAAGATTATATAAGTATAAACTAAAAAATGAAATAAATTTTAGGATAATTATTTCATAATATATACATTTGAATAATTAAAAAAAAATTATTCAAAATTTATACAAAAATGAAAAAACTGAAATTTAAAAATCAATATTAGGTATTGATAAAAATATTTAAAAGAAATATAATAATGAAATATAATTTACAATTAAAATATTCAACGTTTCAAACAAACATATTACATACGTACAATGAATTGATAGAATTAAAATAAATTACGATACAAGAGGTATGATATTTATGGAAGATAAACATAGAAAATATGTACAAGCTCTTAGTATGCTTTCTTTAATAAGCCAAGTAGGATTGATGATTTTAATCCCTATCTTAGGATGTGCTTTTATAGGAAAGTACTTAGATGATAAATTTGGAACAAGTCCATTTTTATTATTGATTTTCCTTTTATTAGGAATAGGTGGTGCATTTAGTGGTGTTTATAAAACCTTAATTGTATACGCAAGAAGGAAGTGATTAAATGAATAATGGTTTAGGAAAACAAATAAGAGACGTAAATAAAGGTATACTCATAATTGATTTAATCGCAGCAATCCTTATTGTTTTTTTATCAAACTCTCCAAAAGAAATGCTTACAGGTCTTTTGTTTGGGAGCATAATAGCTATGTTAAATTTTAGATTACTAGCTATCTCGTTACAAAAATCAGTAACGTGTCCTCCTACTAAGGCTCAAATATATTCAACTAGTAGATACATAATAAGGATGACAATAGTAGGTGTGGTTTTATTTGTTTCAGCAAAATCTCCACATATAAGTGTTATTGGAACTACCATAGGCTTATTGAGCACTAAGTTTTCTATATTAGGCAAAAGAGTAGTAGTAGACAAACTTAAAAGAAAGGAGGCGTAACTGTGAGTCAAGCAAAATATATACTATATTTTGGAAACTTCAAGTTAAGTGATACAGTTATAACAAGTTGGATAATATTAGCAGGTCTTGCTATAGCATCTTATTTTTTAACTAGAAACTTAAAGAAAGTTCCAACTAGTAAAGTGCAAATATTTTTAGAATTTGTTATAGGCGGATTTGATAAGTTTGTAAAAGCAACTATGGGACCAACAGCTATAAAAGAATTACCTTTTATGGTTCCGTATGTAGGAAGTTTATTCTTATTCTTCGCAGTATCAAACCTTATAGGACTATTAGGATTTAGATCACCTACAACAGATTTAGACACTACATTAGCATGGGCATTAATAACATTCTTTATGATTTACTATGCAGGTGTCAAGAAAAAAGGTATGGGAATGTTCAAGGAGTTACTTGAGCCAATACCATTCTTATTACCGCTTAATATAATAGGGGAATTAGCAAAACCTATATCATTAAGTTTCCGTCCATTTGGTAATATATTAGGAGGATCTGTTATCATGGCACTTTTATATCAATTCTTAGGATTCGTGTCAACAAGCTTAACAGGAATAAATATACCTTTTGGACAATTAATAATACCAGTACCATTACATTTATACTTTGATATATTTGCTGGTATATTACAAGCGTTCATATTCATAATGCTTACAATGGTATTTGTATCAAATGCTACAGAGTAATTGATATGTAAATAAACAAAAAACAATAAAAAAATTATTGAAATTTAAGGAGGAAACAATCATGGAAACAGCTATAATATTAGCAGGTTCAGCTATAGGAGCAGGTATCGCAGTTGCAACAGGTATAGGTGCAGGAATAGGACAAGGATTCGCAGCAGGTAAAGCTGCTGAGGCAGTTGGAAATCAACCAGAAGCTAAAGGTGATATAACTCAAACAATGTTACTTGGAGCTGCAGTTGCAGAGTCTTCAGCAATATATGGTTTAGTTGTAGCTATAATACTTCTATTCGCTAATCCATTCATAAAATAATAAGAATTAAAGTTTAAGGCATTATAAATAGGAGGTGGGGAACCATCTCCTAATTACGAATTGTGATTAGTAGAAAGGAGGAATAAGGATGGAATTAAAACCACTAATTGGGTTAACATACGAATTACTATTCCAATTAATAAATACATTCTTAGTGTTTGTTATTTTAAAGAAACTTTTATTTAAACCTGTTTTAGGAATAATAGAAGCGAGAGAAAAAGATATTCAAACAAACTTAGCTCAAGGAGAGAAATCTAAATCTGAGGGTGAAGAGTTCAAAAAAGAATTTGAAGAAAAATTAAGTTCTGCTAAAGAGCAGGGGCAAGAAATAATAAAACAAGCAACTGTAAGAGCAGAACAAAAATCAGAGGAAATAATATCTACAGCTAAAAATGAAGCTACAAGCATAAAAGAAAAAGCTAGCAAAGATATAGTACAAGAAAGACAAAAAGTTATGAATGAAGTTAAGGATGACATATCTTCAATAGCTTTACTTGCAGCATCTAAGGTTATAGAAAGTGACCTAGATAAGTCTAAGCATGAAAAGCTAATAAATGACTTTATAAAAGAGGTAGGCGAAGCTCAATGATAAATATAGTTGCAAGCAGATACGCTGAAGCCTTATTCCAAGTTGGAGAAGACTCTAAGTCGACTGAAAAACTATATAATGAGCTAAAGGCTGTAGTAGATATAATAAATGAGAATAAAGAGTTTGCAAATATATTAAAATCTCCAATAGTTTCAAAGGATGATAAAAAAGATTTGATATCTAATGTATTTGGATCTCAATTAAATAAAGAAATGTTAAATTTCATGAAAATATTAGCTGATAAAGATAGATTATCTTTAATAACTGGTATAGCAGAAGCTTTTAAAGCTTTATTAAATGATAAAAACAATATATTAGAAGGAGTTGCTATAACAGCAGTTCCTATGGAAAGTGAAGAACTTGAAGGACTTCAAGCTAAACTTTCAACTAAATATAACAAAACAGTTATTTTAAAAAATGAAGTAGATGAGTCTGTATTAGGTGGAGTCCTAGTTAGACTTGGAAACGAAGAGATAGATGGAACAGTTAAAAATCGTTTAGATAAGATGAAGGAACAACTATCTCAAGTAATATCTTAGGAGGGCGGTGAACCCATGAATTTAAAACCAGAAGAAATAAGTGCTATAATAAAAGAGCAAATAAAGAATTACGAAAATAAAGTAGAGTTAACAGATACAGGAAGTGTTTTAAAAGTTGGGGACGGTATAGCTAGTGTTTACGGATTAGAAAAAGCTATGGCTGGTGAGTTATTAGAGTTCCCAGGTAAAGTATACGGAATGGCTCTTAACCTTGAAGAAGAAATGGTTGGGGCAGTTATGCTAGGAGATGACTCTGGAATAAAAGAAGGAGACATCGTAAAAAGAACTGGTAACATAGTTCAAGTTCCAGTTGGAGATGAAATGATAGGTAGAGTTGTAAACTCATTAGGTCAACCAGTTGATGGAAAAGGACCTATAAATGCAACTAAATTCAGACCAGTTGAATCTGAAGCTACAGGAATAATGGCTAGAAAATCTGTTCATGAGCCATTACAAACAGGTATAAAAGCTATAGATGCCATGATACCAATAGGTAAAGGGCAAAGAGAGCTTGTTATCGGAGATAGACAAACAGGTAAAACATCTATATGTGTAGATACAATACTTAACCAAAAAGGTAAAGATGTTATATGTATATATGTTGCAATAGGACAAAAACGTTCTACTGTTTCTCAAGTTGTTAGTACATTAGAAAAAGGTGGAGCAATGGATTATACAATAGTAGTTTCTGCTACTGCATCTGAATCTGCACCACTTCAATTCTTAGCTCCATATGCAGGTGTTGCTATGGGTGAAGAATTCATGTTCAATGGAAAACATGTATTAATAGTATATGATGACTTAACTAAGCATGCCGTTGCATACAGAGAAATGTCATTATTACTTAAGAGACCACCAGGTCGTGAAGCGTATCCAGGAGACGTATTCTACCTACATTCAAGATTACTTGAAAGAGCAGCTAAGTTATCTGACGAATTAGGAGCAGGATCAATAACTGCATTACCTATAATAGAAACTCAAGGTGGAGACGTTTCTGCTTATATACCAACTAACGTTATATCTATAACAGACGGACAAATATACCTTGTACCAGAATTATTCTACGCAGGAATAAGACCTGCAGTTGACCCTGGTATATCAGTTTCAAGGGTTGGAGGATCTGCACAAATAAAATCAATGAAAAAAGTTGCAGGACCATTAAAACTTCTTTACTCACAATATAAAGAACTTGCTGCATTCTCTCAATTTGGATCTGACTTAGATGAAGATACTAAGAAGAGACTTGCTCAAGGGGAAAGAATAGTTGAGGTTCTTAAACAAGGAGAACATCAACCAATGGAAGTTTCAAATCAAGTTGTAATGGTATTTGCAGTTACAAATAACTTATTAGCAGATATACCTGTAAATAACATAAAGAGATTTGAAGCAGAATTATTAGAATTTATAGATGCTAATTATCCACAAATAGGAGAAAAAATTCTTGCAAATGAAGACTTTGCTCAAGAATTAACGAACGCTATAAACGATTTCAAAAAGAAATTTGTTATAGAAGCGTAATCCTTTTTAAAAAAAGGAGGTAACTCAATTGGCAGGAGCTGGAATGAAGGAAATCAAAACTCGTATTGCCAGTGTTGAAAATACGAAACAAATAACTAAAGCAATGGAATTAGTTTCTTCTTCTAAATTTAGAAGAGCTAAGGAAAAAGCTGAAAGTTCTAAAGCGTATTTTAACACTTTGAAAGAAGCTGTAGAGAATATAGCTAAGAGTACGAGCGGAGTTAAAAGTGAATTTCTTAAACAAAGAGAAGTTAAAAATAGATGTTATGTAGTAATAGCAGGAGATAGAGGACTTGCAGGTGGATACAACGCAAATGTATTTAAAGCATTAGCGGCTGAAACTCAAGGTTCTAAAAATGTTAAAGTTGTTACTATAGGAAAAAAAGCAAAAGAATTTGTTAGCAAAAGAGGATTTGAAGTAATAGGATCAATACCTTCTGTTGAAAATGCTAACTATGAAGATATAATGAATATATCAAAAACTGTAATGGATTCGTATCAAAACGGAGACATAGACGAAGTTAAATTAATATATACAGAGTTCGTTTCTGCATTAAGTCAAGAGCCAAGATTAGTTAAGCTTTTACCAATAAGTATAGAAGCTAACAAAGGTGAAGAGAAGAAGCAAAGTGGAGCGGCAGTTCAATACTTACCTTCTGCAGACGCTGTGCTTGGATTTATAGTTCCTAAGTATGTATCAGGAATGATATACGGAGGATTAGCTGAGTCTTACGCTTCAGAGCAAGCTGCAAGAAGAACAGCTATGGAATCAGCAACAGACAATGCAAATGAAATGATATCTAATTTAGAATTACAATACAATAGAGCAAGACAAGCTGCAGTTACTCAAGAAATATCTGAGATAGTTGCAGGAGCTTCTTCAGCTCAATAAATAAGGAGGTTAGGACATGGCAAACATAGGTAAAATAGTTCAGGTTATCGGGCCAGTTGTTGACGTAAAGTTCAATGATGAAAAAAGCTTACCTAATCTATTAAATGCATTAGAGATAAAGCACGGAGATAAAAAAATAGTTGTAGAGGTTGCACAACACGTTGGTGATGATACTGTAAGATGTATATCAATGAGTTCAACTGATGGACTAGTAAGAGGTATGGAAGTTGTTGATACAGGAGCTGCTATAAGTGTTCCTGTAGGAGAAGAAACTTTAGGAAGAATATTCAATGTATTAGGTGAGCCAGTTGATGGTAAAGAAGCTCCAAAAGATGCTCCTAAAAACCCTATACATAGAGAAGCACCAGCATTCGACGAATTAAACCCAGGAGCTGAGATACTAGAGACTGGTATAAAAGTTGTTGACTTACTAGCACCATACTTAAAAGGTGGTAAGATAGGTCTATTCGGAGGAGCTGGAGTTGGTAAAACAGTTCTTATACAAGAGCTTATTAACAATATAGCTACTCAACACGGTGGTATATCAGTATTCGCAGGTGTTGGAGAGAGAACAAGAGAAGGTAACGACTTATTCCATGAGATGAGCGATACAGGAGTTATAAATAAAACAGCTCTAGTATTCGGACAAATGAATGAGCCACCTGGAGCAAGAATGAGAGTTGCTTTAACTGGTCTTACAATGGCTGAATACTTCAGAGATCAACAAGGGCAAGACGTTTTATTATTCGTAGATAATATATTCCGTTTCACTCAAGCAGGATCTGAGGTTTCTGCACTTCTTGGACGTACTCCATCAGCAGTTGGATACCAACCAACATTAGCAACAGAGATGGGTAGATTACAAGAGAGAATAACATCTACAAATAAAGGGTCTATAACATCAGTTCAGGCTGTATATGTACCTGCCGATGACTTAACTGACCCAGCACCAGCTACAACATTCACTCACTTAGATGCTAAAACAGTTTTATCTAGACAAAAAGCTTCTCTAGGTATATTCCCAGCTGTTGACCCATTAGAGTCTACATCTAGAGTTCTTGACCCAGCTATAGTTGGTAAAGAACATTACGAGATAGCAGTATCAGTTCAATCTATACTTCAAAAGTATAAAGAACTTCAAGATATAATAGCTATACTTGGTATGGATGAATTATCTGATGAAGATAAGATAACTGTTAACAGAGCTAGAAAGATAGAGAGATTCTTATCTCAACCATTCTTCGTTGGTGAGCAGTTCACAGGAATACCAGGTAAATATGTACCTGTTAAAGAAACTGTAAGAAGTTTCAAAGAAATATTAGAAGGTAAGCATGATAACTTACCAGAATCAGCTTTCTTATTCGTAGGAAGTATAGAAGAGGCAGTTGAAAAAGCGAAGGAGAGTAGATAATAATGGCAAGCGAATTTGCGGTTAAAATTGTTACTCCTGAAAAAGTCTTCTATGAAGGTCAAACAGAGATGATAATAGTGAGAACTACTGAAGGAGATAGAGGTATATTAAAAAACCACAGACCTTTAGTTGCAGGATTATCAGATGGAACTCTACGTCTAAAAAGAGAAGGTAAATTTAAAGAAGCAAAAATATCTGGAGGATTCGTTCAAGTTGAAAAAGAGCAAGCTGTTATTTTAACTGAATCTGCAGAATGGTTATAGAAAAAAGGCTAGAGTTTAACTCTAGCCTTTTTATTTTTTTATAACTAAGTAAATTTATAACCACTATTCACTTAAATTTAAATACTTGTGGAACTATTAAAATAAATTTCTCTATAGTAATATAAAAATAGATTTGTAAATAAAATTTAGTATAAACAATTGAATAGATTTGAATTTAAGTCACAAAATAGTAATATATACATAAATTTGGAGGTATCCATGAATATATTGGGTATAGGTATAGATATAGTAGAAATAGAAAGAATAGAAAACATATTAAAAAATAAAAAAAGATTTTTAAATAAAATATTCACTGATGAAGAGATAAAGTATTTTGAATCAAAAAAATTTAGATCTGAAACTATAGCTGGAAATTTTTCTGCAAAAGAAGCTATAAGTAAAGCTTTTGGAACAGGCATTAAAGATTTTAATTTTGATGACATAGAGGTTTTAAGAGATGAAAATGGAAAGCCTATAGTTAAAACTTATAATAATTTAAGACAAATGTGCATAGATTATAATGTTTTAGAAATACAAGTATCTATATCTCATAGTGAAAATTATGCTGTAGCTAATGCTATGGTAATAGTTAAGGAGTGATAAGATGAAAACTAAAAAAGCGAAAGATATAATGACTACTAATGTAAAGGTAGCAAGAGAAACTGATAATATACAGGATATAGCTAACATTCTTATAACTGAGAAAATAGGTGGAGTACCTGTAGTGGATAAAGATAATAAAGTTGTAGGTATTATCTCAGAAACAGATATAATGAAAAAAGAAAAATACGTAGATCCTCCAGAGTACATAACATTTTTACAGGGGTTAATATGTATTAATGATTTTAAAAAGATAGAACATGATATAAAAGATATAGCAGCTACTAAAGTCAAAGACTTAATGTCTGAAGATGTAATAAAAGTTTATGAAAATGATACATTTGATGATATTGCAAACATAATGATAAAAAAATCAGTAAACAGAGTTCCTGTAGTTGATGAAAATGACAAAATAAAAGGAATAATTTGTAGATACGATATAATAAAATCTATGTATGAAGAATAGGTTTTAAATTAGGAGGTATTGTGTGAAACGCAAGTGGACGTTATTTTTGATTTTAGTTATAAGCTTTACGACTATATTTATAGGTTGTGAAAAAAGCAAGTCCACAAAAGAAGAGGTATACAAAAACTTTCAAAATGACATATCGAAGATGAAGTACTATAAGTGTAAAGCAGACATAGAAGTTATAGGAAATAAAAAATCTCATAAATACTCTTTTTTACATGAATATAATGGTCCTGGCAATTTTAAATTAGTTGCCTTACAGCCTGAACACCTTAAGGGTAAGACTATAGAATACAAACAAGATAAGATAATTGTAACTAACCCAGAGTTAGAAGATAAATTGATTTTACCTAATGTAGGAAAAGATAGTCAGCATTTATTTGTTGGAGATTTTGTAGAGAATTATCTACAAGGGGAAGATGTAGAGATTGGAATGAAGAATGGGTATTTAATGCTTACAGTATCAATACCTGGGAACACTAAATATTTCAACAAGCAGATACTTTATATAGACTCAAAAGAAAATTATCCTGCTAAATTAGAAATATTAGATCAGGAAGGGAATACCAGATTTATAGTCAATTATTCTGATTTTAAGTACAAGAAATAGCAAGGAGATAGACAATGAAGATAAATATAACAGCTCCTACATGGGCGGAGATAAATCTAGATAATATAAGTAATAATTTAAAAAATATAAAAAAAATATTAAAAGAAGATACTAAAATTTGTGGAGTGGTTAAGGCTAATGCATATAGTCATGGGGCAGTGCAGATATCAAAGTTTTTAGAAAGAGAAAATGTAGATTATTTAGCAGTATCTAGGCTTGAAGAAGGTCTAGAACTTAGACAAAATGATATAGGATTACCTATATTATGTTTAGGATATATACCAAATCAATCTTTAGAAGAAGCTATAATTAATGACATCAGTTTAACTATATTTTCATATGAAACTGCATTTTTAGCAAATAAAATCGCAAAAAAACATAACAAAAAAGCTAAAATTCATATAAAAATAGATACAGGAATGAGTAGGATAGGATTTCAAGTAAATGATGAATCTATAACTGAAATAATTAGAATCAATCAACTTGAAAATATTTTTATAGAGGGCATATATACACATTTTGCTACGGCTGATGAAAGAAATAAAGAATACACTTATGGTCAAGTTTATAAATTTAACTTAGTAATTGAAAAATTACAATCTGCAGACATTGATATTCCTATAAAACATGTTTCTAATAGTGCAGCAACTATGGAATGTAAAGATTTGAATTTTAATATGGTTAGATGTGGAATTATACTTTATGGACATTATCCTTCTGATGAGGTAAATAAAGATATAATTGATTTAAAACCTGCTATGACATTGAAAACTAGAATTTCTCATATAAAGGAAGTGGATGAGAATATAGGTATAAGTTATGGTCTTAAATATGTAACTAAATCTAAAGAAAGAATAGTTACAGTACCTATTGGATATGCTGATGGATTTACAAGAATGCAAAAAAATCCCAAGGCTTATATACAAGGATTAGAGTTTGATGTTGTAGGAACTATATGTATGGATCAATGTATGATAAAAATAGATAAAGATATAGACATAAAAATTGACGATGAGGTTATAATATTTTCTGAGAGCGAAAATCAGAGTGTAGAAAAAATAGCTAAAGACTTAGGAACAATAAATTATGAAGTCTTATGTATGATTTCTAGACGAGTTGAACGTGTTTATATGGAAAGAAATGCAATTGTACAAAAAGATAATTATTTGGTAAAATAAAGATTATAGTATTACCCCCTAGGAGGCGATTTTGTGCACAATATGAGCAAAGAGAAAATTGTGTTTACTCTACCTGACTCTTTGATTTCTGAAGTTGATCATATAGTACAGATAGAGAACTCTAACAGAGAAGATTTTGCAAAAGCTGCTTTTCAATTCTACATTACACAAAAGAAAAAATTTGACTTAAAAGAATCCATGATTAAGGGTTATAAAGAAATGGGTCAAATAAATTTAACTTTAGCCGAGCTAGGAATGACAAATGAGGTATCTTCTGATGATAACCTTGAAGGGACTATAGCTCAAGGTGAGTTCTAACAATTTAGATATAAAACGCGGACATTTATTTTATGCCGATTTAAGCCCTGTAGTTGGATCTGAACAAGGTGGAATAAGACCAGTTCTAATCATTCAAAATGATATAGGAAACAAGTACAGTCCAACTGTTATTGTTGCGGCAATAACTTCGCAAATTAACAAGGCTAAATTACCAACTCATATTGAAATTAGTTCGAATGAGTATGGGCTTAATAAAGATTCCGTTATTCTCTTAGAGCAAATAAGAACTATAGATAAAAAGCGTTTAAGAGAAAAAATAGGTTATCTAGATGAATGTATGATGGAAAAAGTGAATAATAGTCTGCTTATAAGTTTGGGATTATTTCAAATTTAATTTAAATTATTGGTGTATTGAAAGAGTATATCAATAATTTTTTTTGGATTTTTAAGCAAAAAAAACGCAAAAAGTGATATAATAATATGGAATTAGTATGATACAATTGCAAAGTACATAATATAGAGTCAGTAGTTTTACTCACAAAACAAGGAGGTAATTACATGAGAGACCATAAAGTATTAAATGGAATTGCACGTAATATAAGAAGAGATATAGTTACCATGATACATAGTTCTAAATCTGGACATCCAGGAGGATCATTATCTGCAGTTGAAATATTAACATCACTTTATTTTGATGAAATGAATGTAGATTCTAGAAATCCAAAGATGGAAGATAGAGATAGATTTGTACTATCAAAAGGACACGCAGCTCCAGTTTTATATTCTACATTAGCTGAGAAGGGTTATTTTGATAAAACAGAATTAAACTCATTAAGAAAAATAGGAGCAATGTTACAAGGTCATCCAGATATGAAGGGAATACCAGGAGTTGAAATGTCAACAGGTTCTTTAGGACAAGGTTTTTCAGTAGCGTGTGGTATGGCAATGGCATCTAAATTAGATAATGCGCCATGGAGAGTATACACATTACTTGGGGATGGAGAAATACAAGAAGGTATAGTTTGGGAAGCAGCAATGAGTGCAGCTCACTATAAATTAGATAATTTAGTAGCATTTTTAGATTACAATGGATTACAAATTGACGGAGAAGTTGAAAAAGTTATGAATGTAGGTCCTGCAATGGATAAATTCAAAAGCTTTGGATGGAACGTTATTGAAATAGATGGACATGATTTTGATCAAATATTCGCAGCTCTTGATATGGCTAAAGAAACAGTAGGGAAACCTACAATGATAATAGCTAAAACTGTTAAGGGTAAAGGTGTTTCTTTTATGGAAAATAATGCTGGATGGCATGGAACAGCACCTAGTGATAGCGATTTAGAAAAAGCATTACAAGAATTAGGAGGTTCGGATAATGAGTAGTATAGCAACTAGAGAAGCATATGGAAAAGCCTTAGTTAAATTAGGTCAAGTAAATGATAATGTGGTTGTTTTAGATGCAGATTTATCTAAATCTACAAAAACAAATGACTTTTCAAAAACATTCCCTGATAGATTTTTCAATATGGGTATAGCGGAACAAAACTTAATAGGTGCAGCTTGTGGATTAGCAGCAGCAGGTAAAATACCTTTTGCAAGCAGTTTTGCTATGTTTGCAACAGGAAGAGGATTTGAAATAATAAGAAACTCTGCATGTTATCCTAAGTTAAATGTAAAAGTATGTGCTACACATGCAGGTATAACTGTAGGAGAAGATGGAGCATCTCACCAAAGTGTAGAAGATATAGCTATAATGAGATCAATACCTAATATGACTGTTATCGTTCCAGCTGATGGAGTTGAAACAGAACAAGTTATATTTGAAATTGCTAAATACAATGGACCAGTATATGTTAGACTTGGAAGATCTGCAGTTCCAACTTTATTTGATGAGAACTACAAGTTTGAAATTGGTAAAGGTGTAGTAGTAAGAGAAGGTAATGATGCTACTATAATAGCTTGCGGAATAATGGTTAATGAAGCTGTAATAGCACATGAGCAATTAAAAGAAGAAGGTATAAATGTTAGAGTTATAAATATGCCTACTATAAAGCCAATAGATAAAGAAATAATATTAAATGCAGCTAAAGAAACTAAAGTAATAGTTACAGCTGAGGAACATAATATAATTGGTGGGCTAGGATCTGCAGTTAGTGAAGTTGTTAGTGAAGAATGCCCAGTTATAGTTAAAAAAGTTGGTGTTAATGATGTGTTTGGACAATCAGGAACACCAAAAGAATTATTAGAAGCTTATGGATTAACTTCTAAGGAAATAGTTAAGAGTGTAAAAGAAGCTATAGCTAAAAAATAAATTTATGATTATTAAGCCGTAAATATTAGATATTATAT
This sequence comes from Paraclostridium bifermentans, assembly GCF_019916025.1. Taxonomy (NCBI): domain Bacteria; kingdom Bacillati; phylum Bacillota; class Clostridia; order Peptostreptococcales; family Peptostreptococcaceae; genus Paraclostridium; species Paraclostridium bifermentans. Next base: position 202,406 of record NZ_CP079737.1, read on the forward strand.
CTAATATTTACGGCTTTTTATTTTTTAAAAATCTTCTATTATTTAAAACAAGCTCATATATTTATATGGGGGGTGATTAATTGAAAGTTAAATTTAATATTAGGGGCGTAATCTATGGAATGATAGTTTTAATCTTACTATTGGGAGGTTTTGTATTTGTGCCGAAAATGTTTATGGATGAGTCAAAACCTGTAGATTATATAATGCTTCAAAAAAATGAAATTCCAGAAAAGATTCTTGATATGATGGGTAAATACACAGATGAAGAAAGAGCTCTAGCTGTTAAATTAGATGGCAAAATATATGTAGTTGTAACTAGAGGTAAAGATGCAAATAAGGGGATAGAGATGAACTCTATAAAAATGTTTAAAGAAGAAGATAAAAATGTAATGAAAGTTGAAGTTGTACATAAAAATAAAGAGGAATCACATCCTTATATAGTAGTAGAAACTAATCTGAAAGAACTACCAGATAGAATTGAACTGAATTCAAAAGTAGAAAAATAACAAGAAGTTATAAATAATTAGGCTAAACTAATTATTTATAACTTTTTTTATGTTTAAAAAGTTTTATGAGCAAAACAAATTTTATATAAGTGGATTAAAAATATTAGTTTGAAGAACATTGTTTATAAGTAAAGTACATTATTTATGTTATATAGGTAAAACTAAATGTAAAAATAAATGCTATGAGGTGAATGGATGTTTAATTCGGATAAGTTTAAATTAGATATTGAAAAATTGAAATGTACTTGTGACTTAGATAATATAGAATTTAAATCTACAGAAGATATAGAACCAGTTAGAGATATAATTGGTCAAGATAGAGCTGTTAAAGCTATAGAATTTGGTCTTAATATGAAACAAAAAGGTTATAACATTTATGTTGCAGGGAGTAGTGGAACAGGAAGAAATAGTTACACGAATATGCTTATAAGCAAAGTTAAGAAAAATAATAAAAATATAAAAGATTGGGCATATGTTTATAATTTTAAGAACAATAACGAACCAATAGCTTTATCTTTTGAATGTGGACAAGGTAAGTTATTTAAAAAAGATATGGAAGATATTATTGAAAAATTAAAAGTAGAGATACCTAAAATTTTTAGCACTAAGGAATATGAATATCATAATAGACTATTAATGACAGAACTTGAAAGTAATATTCAATATATAATAGATAAGCTAAATGAAATTGCAAAACCTAGAGGATTTAAATTTGAAGTAACAGAAAGAGGATTGATAAGTGTTCCCATAAACTCAGATGGTGATATGCTGGGAGAAGCAGAAATTGGGAACTTGACACCTCAACAGATAAAAGATTTAAGAGAAGAGGGTTTAAATTTAAATCAAGATAGCAAAGAATATATTAATGAAATAAAGCTATGTGAAGATCAATATAAAGAGAAACTGGATGAATTAGATAAAAATGTAGGTAAAAGCTTAGTTGGATTTTATGAGAGATATTTACTAGAAAGATATGGAGAATGTAAAAAAGTTAAAGAGTATATAAATGATTTATGCGATGATATCGTACAAAATATAAGTAAATTTAAGACTTCAGGAGAAGAAAACAATCAAAATCCAATGGCATTATTAGGTTTAATGGGCCCTAAAAGTGATGCTAAGTTTTTTATTAGATATGGAGTTAATTTACTAATTGATAATAGCGAGTGTACGGAAGGCAAGGTTATAAATGAAAACAATCCTACATATTACAATTTGGCAGGATCAATAGACTATAAAAATGAAATAGGATCATTAACTACTAGCTTTATGGAAATAAAGCCAGGGTCATTACACAAGGCTAATGGAGGATTTATAATAATAAATGCTAAAGATTTATTATCAAGTCCTTTTTCATGGGAATGTCTAAAAAGATCACTTAAGACAGGCAAAATATCAATAGAATCTCTAAATAAGCAGTATGGATATTTAGTTACATCCAATTTGAAACCGGAACCTATTGATTTAGATATAAAGGTGATTTTAATAGGTGACAATTATATTTATAATATATTGTATTCTTATGAGGAAGATTTTAGAAATTTATTTAAAATAATGGCTGACTTTGATGTTGAAATTAATAAAAATAATGAAAATATATATAAAATTATTAAGCTTATATCAAATCAATGTAAAGAATATAATTTAAAACACTTTGATAAAGGAGCGGTAGAAAGAGTTTTACAATATAGTGTAAGGCTTAGTGACGATAAAGAAAAATTGACAGCTAAATTTAATAAAATTGTAGATTTGATTTTTGAATCTGAAGCTCTTAGTAAAGAAGATGCAAAATATGTAACTAAATCAGATGTAGAGAAGGCTATTAATCAAAAAAGATATAGAAATAATAAATATGAAGAAAAGCTAAATGAAATGTTTGAAGATGGAACCTTATTAATAGATATAGATGGAGAAAAAGTTGGACAAATAAATGGACTGGCTGTAATGGGAACAGGTGAATATAGTTTCGGAAAGCCTTCTAAAATAACTGCATCAACATACAAAGGTAGAAGTGGGATTATAAATATAGAAAGAGAAATAAAGCAAAGTGGAAGTATCCATGATAAAGGAGTTTTAATATTAACTGGATACCTAGGAGAAAGATATGGTAAGGAGAAACCTTTATCTATATCAACATCTATAACTTTTGAACAAAACTATTGTGGTGTAGATGGAGATAGTGCATCTAGTACTGAATTATATGCAGTAATATCTAGTATATCTAAAATACCAATTAAACAGCATATAGCAGTAACTGGATCTGTAAGCCAAAAAGGTGAAATTCAGCCTATAGGAGGAATAAATGAAAAAATAGAAGGATTTTTTGATGTTTGTAAGATAAAAGGATTAAATGGAAAACAAGGTGTAATGATGCCTATACAAAATGTCAAAAATTTAATGTTAAAAGATGAAGTTGTAGAAGCTGTAAAAACTGGGGAATTTAGCATATATGCAATATCTAATATAGAAGATGGACTAGGTATACTTACAGGACTTAATATAGAAGAAATAGATAAAAAAGTTATAGAACAATTAAACATATACAGAAAAAGTGATGATGATAAAAAAGATAAATAGTTATTAAATAGAGTAAAGACAATACTTTACTCTATTTAATATTTTTATTTTAAAATTCTTTCTTCTGTCACAATGTAATTTAGTTTAGCATCATGACTTTCTTTTGGTATAGAATCGAAAATTTGAAATTCAAAAGCTATGCCTATGGTTATACTATCAGGTCTCAGTTTTTCTATAAATCTATCATAGAAGCCACCTCCATAGCCTAATCTAAATTTATTTATATCAAAGGCAACTGCAGGTACTATTAAAACATCTATTGATTCGATATCTGTTACTCTTATAAATTCTTTTTTAGGTTCTCTTATGCCATAGGTTCCTATTGAAACTTCTGTATTTATATTTTTGATTTGTGAAGGTACAAGAGTTTTGTTTTCTTTTACGGCAATAGGTACTAATACTTTTTTACCTAAAGAGATTAATGAGTTTACTAGGTTATCAGTTTTTACTTCGTTATTAAAATCTAAATAAACCATTATAGTAGAGGCTTTTTTTACATCCTCTAGTGATAAAATTATATCGGAAATTTTTTTAGATTTACAAATTATAGATTGAGGAGATTGTTTTTTTCTAAGTTCTATAACTTTTTTTCTAAAATCTTTTTTCAATTAAATCACCTTTCTTTAATGTGGTATAATATGGTATAAAAACTTCCTAATAAGAAGTTTAGTATTAAAATACGATAACATCAACTGAAAGACATGCAGTAATAAAAATAATATGAAGGCATATAATAATATAGTATATTATGTAAAAGGAGATGCATAAAATGATATCCAAAAAAAGGGCTATAATATACTCTGTTATAATTGTAATCGCTACGGCATTAATAACATCTCAAGTAGTAGGTTTCAAGTATAAGGGGTATGATAAAATTGCTGGTTTAAAAAGAACGATAGATAAAGATTTTTATAAGGACCCTGATAATGAAAAATTGATGACAGGATCTATAAAAGGGATGTTTGAAAGCTTGGATGATCCATACTCACAATACTACACAAAAGAAGAGTTTGAAAAGTTACAAGAACAAACATCAGGTAGTTATGTAGGAATAGGGGTAGTTATAGGTCCAACATCTGATGATGAATTAATAACTGTTGTATCTCCTATAGAAGGATCTCCTGCTGAAAAAAGTGGAATAAAATCAGGAGATAAAATAATTAAAGTTAATGGAAAAGAAGTTACTTCTAAAGATATGGATAAGGCAATGAGTCTTATAAAAGGAAAAGCAGGAACAGATGTTAAGTTAACTATAAAAAGAGGTAGTGAAGTATTAGATATAAATGTTAAAAGAGAAGAAATAGTAATGAAAACTATAGATTCTAAAGTTTTAGAAAATGATATTGGATACATAAAAATTTCGTCATTTGATGAACATACTTATGATGACTTTAAAAAGGCTCTAAATAATTTAAATAAAAAAGGCATAAAAGGTCTAGTGTTAGATTTACGAGATAATCCAGGAGGGTTATTAAATATATGTGATGATATAGCAGATGAAATATTACCAGAGGGAGATACTATAGTGTCTGTTAAAGATAATAGTGGTAAAGCTAAGTATTTAAAATCTGATAATAATAGAGAATTAGATTTACCGATAGCTTTACTTATAAACGGAGGTAGTGCATCTGCATCTGAAATACTTACAGGAGCTATAGTTGATAACAATAGAGGGATAGCTATAGGGACAACTACATTTGGTAAAGGATTAGTTCAAACTGTAAGAGGTTTAAATGATGGAACAGGTTATAAACTTACTACAGCTCAGTATTATACTCCGAGTGGAGACTATATAAATAAAAAGGGCATAAAGCCTAAAATAGAAGAAAAAGATGAAAATAAGCAACTTCAAGTTGCTATAGATTGGATGAATAATCAAATAAATAAATAAAAAAAATTAAAAGGACTGAGGCAAATTAATTCACTTTAGGTGAAATTAGATTGCCTCAGTCTTTTATTGTTATTATAAACTATGAATTTATATTTATTGAATAAGAAGCTTCGAAAGTTTTATTTGGAGATAATTGGTTTATTCCTAATTTATTTTTGAAAATTTTATTAGAATCTAAACAGTCGGCTATTCCAAACCAAGGCTCTATACATACAAAAGGTGCTATTGTATTATCTTCTTTGTTATAAGGAGACCAAACTCCAACGAATGGAAAATTATCAAACTTTACATGTATGGATGTAGAACTATTCTTAGAGGATATACTAATTTCATCTACATTATCATATATTAGAGCGTCATTTTTAAAAATTTCTGGATGTAATTTAATTGATTTTAAACTATCAACTTTTGATTTTTTACAAACAAAAGGTCCTTGCAATAAATAGTTAGATACTTCATTTCTAGTTTTAAAGTTTAAGTAGTAATTGTCAATAGTAGTATCTTTGTCAAATGGAACATTAAAAGCTGGGTGAGCACCTATTGAAAAAAATATATCATTACAATCTGTATTTACAACTTTCCAGCAAACTTTAATTTCAGTTTCGGTGATTATGTATTTAATGAATAATTCAAAATCATAAGGATAGTACTTTTTAGTTTCATTATTAGAATCTAGTTTATATGTTAAAGAGTCTTGATCCTTTTCTATTAAATTAAAATCAAAATCTCTAGCAAATCCGTGTTGATTCATATTGTATTTTTTTTCATCTATAATAGTTTCATTATCTTTTAGTCTTCCTACAATAGGAAATAGAATAGGAGAATATCTTCCCCAAAACTTTTTGTTTCCATCCCATAAAAATTCTTTATTAAGTGTTTTAGAGTATATTCGACTTAGTTCAGCACCTGTATTTTTAACTTCAATAATTAAATCATTATTTTCAAGTTTATTCATTTTTAAAACTCCTTTATTTAATATTCTTTTATTCACGCTTTCATTATATAATAAAAAATAATTAAATAAAAAATAAAATAAATAAAAAAAGTATTGACGAAAGATAAAAGAGGTGATAAAGTATAACTTGTAGAAAAAAATGTAAGAACTTTGAAAATTAAACAGTAGGTTAATTATATAAATTCTTTTTTAAAGAATTAAACACAAACAACCAAGCCAGATATTCAGATAATGATTAGCTGAGCGATGGACAACTTTTTAAATTATATTTGAGAGTTTGATCCTGGCTCAGGATGAACGCTGGCGGCGTGCCTAACACATGCAAGTCGAGCGATCTCTTCGGAGAGAGCGGCGGACGGGTGAGTAACGCGTGGGTAACCTGCCCTGTACACACGGATAACATACCGAAAGGTATACTAATACGGGATAACATATGAAAGTCGCATGGCTTTTATATCAAAGCTCCGGCGGTACAGGATGGACCCGCGTCTGATTAGCTAGTTGGTAAGGTAATGGCTTACCAAGGCAACGATCAGTAGCCGACCTGAGAGGGTGATCGGCCACACTGGAACTGAGACACGGTCCAGACTCCTACGGGAGGCAGCAGTGGGGAATATTGCACAATGGGCGAAAGCCTGATGCAGCAACGCCGCGTGAGCGATGAAGGCCTTCGGGTCGTAAAGCTCTGTCCTCAAGGAAGATAATGACGGTACTTGAGGAGGAAGCCCCGGCTAACTACGTGCCAGCAGCCGCGGTAATACGTAGGGGGCTAGCGTTATCCGGAATTACTGGGCGTAAAGGGTGCGTAGGTGGTTTTTTAAGTCAGAAGTGAAAGGCTACGGCTCAACCGTAGTAAGCTTTTGAAACTAGAGAACTTGAGTGCAGGAGAGGAGAGTAGAATTCCTAGTGTAGCGGTGAAATGCGTAGATATTAGGAGGAATACCAGTAGCGAAGGCGGCTCTCTGGACTGTAACTGACACTGAGGCACGAAAGCGTGGGGAGCAAACAGGATTAGATACCCTGGTAGTCCACGCCGTAAACGATGAGTACTAGGTGTCGGGGGTTACCCCCCTCGGTGCCGCAGCTAACGCATTAAGTACTCCGCCTGGGAAGTACGCTCGCAAGAGTGAAACTCAAAGGAATTGACGGGGACCCGCACAAGTAGCGGAGCATGTGGTTTAATTCGAAGCAACGCGAAGAACCTTACCTAAGCTTGACATCCCACTGACCTCTCCCTAATCGGAGATTTCCCTTCGGGGACAGTGGTGACAGGTGGTGCATGGTTGTCGTCAGCTCGTGTCGTGAGATGTTGGGTTAAGTCCCGCAACGAGCGCAACCCTTGCCTTTAGTTGCCAGCATTAAGTTGGGCACTCTAGAGGGACTGCCGAGGATAACTCGGAGGAAGGTGGGGATGACGTCAAATCATCATGCCCCTTATGCTTAGGGCTACACACGTGCTACAATGGGTGGTACAGAGGGTTGCCAAGCCGCGAGGTGGAGCTAATCCCTTAAAGCCATTCTCAGTTCGGATTGTAGGCTGAAACTCGCCTACATGAAGCTGGAGTTACTAGTAATCGCAGATCAGAATGCTGCGGTGAATGCGTTCCCGGGTCTTGTACACACCGCCCGTCACACCATGGAAGTTGGGGGCGCCCGAAGCCGGTTAGCTAACCTTTTAGGAAGCGGCCGTCGAAGGTGAAACCAATGACTGGGGTGAAGTCGTAACAAGGTAGCCGTATCGGAAGGTGCGGCTGGATCACCTCCTTTCTAAGGAGTAATTACCTACTGTTTAATTTTGAGAGTTCTTAAATGAACTTTATATTGTGGGGGTGTAGCTCAGCTGGGAGAGCACTTGCCTTGCACGCAAGGGGTCAGGAGTTCGATCCTCCTCATCTCCACCATATTAGTACTTTGAGCAACGGGATATGAGCTATATTAGCGAATAGACGTTGGCGACGTACTTTAGTACTTTGAAAACTGCATAACATTTAGTGATGATTAAATAAACCAATTATAAGAGAAGAAAACTCTTTAAAAAAATAACACTTTTAATAACTGGTCAAGTTATTAAGGGCGCAGGGCGGATGCCTTGGCACTAAGAGCCGATGAAGGACGCGATAAGCTGCGATAAGCTTCGGGGAGTTGCACGTAAACTTTGATCCGAAGATTTCCGAATGAGGAAACTCACTTAGAGTAATGTCTAAGTATCATTAAGTGAATACATAGCTTAGTGAGGGGAACCCGGGGAACTGAAACATCTAAGTACCCGGAGGAAAAGAAAGAAATTCGATTCCGTAAGTAGCGGCGAGCGAACGCGGAATAGCCCAAACCAGTGAAGTTTTCTTCGCTGGGGTTGCGGACACATCATCAACAAAGAGGTATCGTAAACGAAGAGAGTTGGAAAGCTCCGCTATAAAGTGTAATAGCCACGTAGTTGAAACGAGAAGACTTTAGATGTGATCCAGAGTACCACGGGACACGTGAAACCCTGTGGGAAGCAGGAGGGACCATCCTCCAAGGCTAAATACTACTTAGTGACCGATAGCGCATAGTACCGTGAGGGAAAGGTGAAAAGAACCCCGGGAGGGGAGTGAAATAGAACCTGAAACCCTGCGCTTACAAGCTGTGGAAGCACTTTATATGTGTGACCGCGTACTTTTTGTAGAACGGGCCAACGAGTTACGATAGTAAGCTAGGTTAAGTACTTAAGGTATGGAGCCGTAGTGAAAGCGAGTCTTAAATGGGCGTTAAGTTTGCTGTCGTAGACCCGAAACCGAGCGACCTATCCATGAGCAGGATGAAGCGAAAGTAAAATTTCGTGGAGGTCCGAACCCACGAGCGTTGAAAAGCTCGGGGATGACTTGTGGATAGCGGTGAAATTCCAATCGAGCTCGGAGATAGCTGGTTCTCCCCGAAATAGCTTTAGGGCTAGCCTCAAGGTTGAGAAATACGGAGGTAGAGCACTGAATATCCTAGGGGGCATTGCGCTTACCGAAGATTATCAAACTCCGAATGCCGTTATTTTATACTTGGGAGTCAGACTGTGGGTAATAAGATTCATAGTCGAGAGGGCAACAGCCCAGATCGTCAGCTAAGGTCCCTAAATGTAAGTTAAGTGGTAAAGGATGTGGGATTGCATAGACAACCAGGATGTTGGCTTAGAAGCAGCCACTCATTTAAAGAGTGCGTAATAGCTCACTGGTCGAGTGATCCTGCGCCGAAGATTACCGGGGCTAAAACTTACTACCGAAGCTACGATATCATTTATGATAGGTAGGGGAGCTTCCTATGCAGGCTGAAGCATGACCGTAAGGACGTGTGGACAGTATAGGAGTGAGAATGTTGGCATGAGTAGCGAGACGTGGGTGAGAATCCCACGGGCCGTAAACCCAAGGTTTCCAGGGGAAGGTTCGTCCGCCCTGGGTTAGTCGGGACCTAAGCCGAGGCCGAAAGGCGTAGGTGATGGACAACAGGTTGAGATTCCTGTACCACCGATAATCGTTTGAGAGATGGAATGACACAGTAGGATAAGCTAACCACACTGTTGGTTATGTGTGGCTAAGTACTGAGGCAGTCAAGGCAGGCAAATCCGCCATGATAATGCTGGGGTACGATGGGGAGCGAAATTAAGTAGCGAAGTAGCTGATTTCACACTGTCGAGAAAAGTTTCTATCGAGATTAAAGGTGCCCGTACCGCAAACCGACACAGGTGGGTGAGGAGAGTATCCTAAGGCCAGCGAGAGAACTGTTGTTAAGGAACTCGGCAAAATGACCCCGTAACTTAGGGAGAAGGGGTGCCACGTTAGGGTTAACGCCCGAGGTGGCCGCAGAGAATAGGCCCAAGCGACTGTTTACCAAAAACACAGGTTTCTGCTAAGTCGCAAGACGATGTATAGGAGCTGACGCCTGCCCGGTGCTGGAAGGTTAAGGGGATCTGTTAGGATTTATCCGAAGCAGTGAACTTAAGCCCCAGTAAACGGCGGCCGTAACTATAACGGTCCTAAGGTAGCGAAATTCCTTGTCGGGTAAGTTCCGACCCGCACGAAAGGCGTAACGATTTGGGCACTGTCTCAACAACAGACTCGGTGAAATTGTAATCCCGGTGAAGATGCCGGGTACCTGCGACAGGACGGAAAGACCCCATGGAGCTTTACTGTAGCTTGACATTGAATTTTGGTGCTACATGTACAGGATAGGTGGGAGGCTATGAAATCGGGACGCCAGTCTCGGTGGAGCTATCCTTGGGATACCACCCTTGTAGTACTGAGATTCTAACCAGATACCTTGAATCAGGTATTGGGACACTGTCAGGTGGGCAGTTTGACTGGGGCGGTCGCCTCCCAAAGAGTAACGGAGGCGCTCAAAGGTTCTCTCAGCACGGTCGGAAATCGTGCGTAGAGTGTAAAGGCAGAAGAGAGCTTGATTGCAAGACATACAGGTCGAGCAAGGACGAAAGTCGGACTTAGTGATCCGGTGGTTCCGCATGGAAGGGCCATCGCTCAACGGATAAAAGCTACCCTGGGGATAACAGGCTTATCTCCCCCAAGAGTCCACATCGACGGGGAGGTTTGGCACCTCGATGTCGGCTCATCACATCCTGGGGCTGTAGTAGGTCCCAAGGGTTGGGCTGTTCGCCCATTAAAGTGGTACGCGAGCTGGGTTCAGAACGTCGTGAGACAGTTCGGTCCCTATCCGTCGCAGGCGTAGGAAATTTGAGGAGACCTGTCCTTAGTACGAGAGGACCGGGATGGACGTACCTCTGGTGTACCAGTTGTTCTGCCAAGGGCATGGCTGGGTAGCTATGTACGGAATGGATAAGCGCTGAAAGCATCTAAGCGCGAAGCCAACTTCAAGATAAGATTTCCCACCGTAAGGGTAAGATCCCAGGAAGACTACCTGGTTGATAGGTCGGAGGTGTAAGTGCAGCAATGTATGTAGCTTACCGATACTAATAGATCGAGGACTTGACCAAGATTATTTAATCTTACAAATGTTATTCAGTTTTTAGAGTACTAACTCTAAATAAAGATTATGCGGTTATTACAGCAAAGAGGATACACCTGTTCCCATTCCGAACACAGAAGTTAAGCTCTTTAGCGCCGATGGTACTTGGTGGGAAGCTGCCTGGGAGAGTAGGACGTAGCCGCGTAATCTTTTTTATTTTACGTGGATTTATGTTGTGGTTAGTATTAAGTTACATTTGAAGTCATAAAGCTGAGTAGATGCTTTAAAATGACTTCTACATTGTAACTTAATACTAACCACTTTTTGTTGTATAAAATATAAAAAGATTACACTTGTACAAAATAGTATTAAATAATAAGAAAAGATGCTTTGAATGACCTCGGCGTTCCAAACTAAACTTTAACCACTTTTTGATGTGTAAAATAAAGAAGAATTACGCTTAAATAAAAATAAATAAAAAATTTTTGAAATAATGTATATAAATCTTAGAATGGGACATTATATAAGTATAAATAAATACTCAATCTCCCCCATTTAAGAGGTCTCTATCCCCCATAGAGGCCTCATTTTTTATAGATATTTGTAAAAAAAATTTAACAAAAAACATGTTGTATATTGCTATTTTTACGTATAGTATAATTAGTATATAAGAAAAGTCTTATACATTAACTAACATATGCCAGGGGGGTATTTATATGGAGTTTTACGATACACATAGACTTGTTAAAAGTGAAGATTTAAATCACCATGGGACATTATTTGCAGGAAGGATGACAGAGTGGTTTGTTGAGAGTTGTTTTGTAACAGTAGCAAGTGAATATGGACATCCTGAAAATTTAGTTTGTTTAAAAGTACATGAAGTCAAATTTACAAAACCTATAAAAAAAGGTGATATTATAAAAATAAAATCAGCAATTGTATATGCTGGGAAAACAAGTTTGACTGTTTATGGAAAAGTTATTAGAGATGGAAGTATTATTGTTGAAGGATTTTTAACTTTTGTATGTGTAGATGAAAATGGAGCTAAGATGCCTCATAATATAGTACTAGAAGAACCAACGAACGAGGAAGATATAAAGATTTTAGAACAAGTTAAAAATTTAAGAAAATGATTTACATAAATAAAAAGAGATATCTTTGTATAAAGATATCTCTTTTCATTTATGTAAATTTTAGTTAATGAAAATTCATTTATAACCTATAAAATAGTGCATATTTTTATTTAAAAAGATTTTTTAACAATGAAGAAATTTGCTTAGATAATGGGCAAATTAGTTTATAGAGTATATATTTAAAACTTTAAATTTAGGAATTTTAAGCAATTTTTATAAGAGCCATTTCAAATGAAGTAAATTTTTAAATAAAAATATTTAAAATACTTTAAATAAGAGAATATTAATATAGAGTGAAAAAAATTAAAAACCTATGTTATAATTAAGATATTATAATGTGAACTAATGTTCGGTTAGGAGTGGATATTGTGGAATTTAAAATTCAATCGGAATATAAGCCTACAGGTGATCAACCTGAAGCTATAGATAAAATTACAGATGCTTTAAACAGAAATGAAAAGTTTAATACATTACTTGGAGTTACGGGATCAGGAAAGACTTTTACCATGGCTAATATAATAAAAAATGTAAATAAGCCTACTTTAATAATAGCTCATAATAAAACTTTAGCAGCACAACTTTATAGTGAGTTTAAGGAATTTTTTCCAGAAAATGCAGTTGAGTACTTTGTAAGTTACTATGATTATTATCAACCTGAGGCTTATGTAGCACATAGTGATACGTATATAGAAAAAGATGCAAGTATAAATGATGAGATAGATAAATTACGACATTCAGCAACTGCTGCAGTTTTAGAAAGAAGAGATTGTATAATAATTTCTTCTGTATCATGTATATATGGATTAGGGGATCCAGAAGATTATAAAAAACTTATGGTTTCTTTAAGACCAGGTATGGAGAAAGATAGAGATGAAATCATAAAAAAATTAATAGATATACAATATGAAAGAAATGATGTTAATTTCACACGTGGAACTTTTAGAGTTAGAGGTGATATTCTAGAGATATTCCCAGCTAATACAGATGAAAGAGCTATTAGAATAGAATTTTTTGGAGATGAAATAGATAGAATAACAGAAATAGACTATTTAACAGGAAAACTTGTAGGACTTAGAAATCATGTAGTTATATTCCCGGCATCTCACTATGTTACAACACCAGAAAGAATAGATAAAGCAATAATTGATATTCAAAAAGAATTAAAAGATAGAGTAGATTATTTTAAAGAAAATGATAAATTGGTTGAAGCGCAAAGAATAGACCAACGAACTAGATATGATATAGAAATGTTAAAAGAGATAGGATTCTGCCAGGGGATAGAAAATTACTCTAGACATATAACAGGAAGAGAACCGGGAGAAAAACCATATACATTAATGGATTTCTTCCCAGATGACTTTTTAATCATAGTTGATGAATCTCACGTAACAGTTCCACAAGTAAGAGGTATGTATGCAGGTGATAGATCAAGAAAATCGTCTCTTATAGATAATGGTTTTAGATTACCTTCAGCTTATGATAATAGACCTTTAAACTTTAGTGAATTTGAGGATAATATAAATCAAATACTATTTGTAACTGCAACTCCAGGACCTTATGAAATAGAACATTCAACTACAATAGCAGAACAAATAATAAGACCTACTGGACTTTTAGATCCAATAATTGAAGTAAGACCTATAAATAATCAAATTGATAATTTAGTTGGAGAAATAAACTCTATTACAGAAAAAGGAGAAAGAGTTCTTATAACTACTTTAACTAAAAAGATGAGTGAGGATTTAACTAATTATCTTAAAGATATAGGGATTAAAGTTAAGTACTTACATTCAGACATAGATACATTAGAAAGAATAGAAATAATAAGGGATTTAAGATTAGGTAAATTTGACGTATTAGTGGGTATAAACTTATTAAGAGAAGGTTTAGATATACCAGAAGTTTCGCTAGTTGCAATACTAGATGCCGATAAAGAAGGTTTCCTAAGATCAGAAACTTCTCTTATACAAACTATAGGTAGAGCAGCTAGAAATTCAAATGGAAGAGTTATAATGTATGCAGATAAGATAACTAGATCTATGCAAAGTGCTATAGAAGAGACAAAGAGAAGAAGAGAAATACAGATGCATTATAATGAGGTTAATAATATAGTTCCTACAACAATTCAAAAAGGAATAAGAAAAGGAATAGAAGCAACAGTTGTTGCAGATGAAGAAGCGGTTTATGGAGATATAAATGAAAATAATGAAGATAGTATAAGAGAATCAATAGAAGATCTTAAAGTAGAAATGATGGAAGCTGCACAAAATCTTCAATTTGAGAGAGCAGCACAATTAAGAGATAAGATAAAAGAATTAGAAGATAAATTAAATTAATTACTTATAAAGTTGAGTATGAAAGGAAAAAGTATATGAATGATAAAATTATAATAAAAGGAGCTAAAGAGCATAATTTAAAAAATGTAGATTTAACTTTGCCTAGAGATAAATTTATTGTTTTCACTGGTCTTTCAGGATCGGGAAAATCATCTTTAGCTTTTGACACTATATATGCAGAAGGACAAAGAAGATACGTAGAGAGTCTATCTGCATATGCTAGACAATTCCTAGGTCAAATGGAAAAGCCTAATGTAGAGTATATTGAAGGATTATCACCAGCTATATCAATAGATCAGAAAACAACATCAAAAAACCCTCGTTCTACAGTAGGTACAGTAACAGAAATATATGATTATTTAAGATTGTTATTTGCAAGAGTCGGCGAAGTATATTGTCCAACATGTGGGAAAAAGATAAGTCAAATGACAGTACAAGAAATAGTAGATAAGATGATGGATTTCCCAGAAAGAACTAAGTTACAAATATTGTCACCTGTGGTTAGAGGTCAAAAGGGAACGCATAAGAAAGTTATTGAAAACATAAAAAAAGAGGGATTTGTAAGATTAAGAGTAGATGGAACTAATTATGAAGTTACAGATGAAATAGATTTAAATAAAAACCAAAAACATAATATAGAGGTAGTAGTTGATAGAATTGTAATGAAAGATGGTATAGAAAATAGATTAGCAGATTCTATAGAAACAGCTGTAAAATTATCTGAAGGTTTAGTTATAGCTCAAATAATAGATGGAGAAGAAATTCTTTATTCAACTAAATTTGCATGTCCAGAACATGGTATAGGGATAGAAGAGTTATCTCCTAGAATGTTCTCTTTCAACAGTCCTTTTGGAGCTTGTGATACATGTAATGGATTAGGTGAGAGTAAAGAGGTTGATCCAGATCTAGTAGTTCCAAATAAAGAACTTTCTATAAAACAAGGGGCTATAGCTGCTTGGGGCTCAGTTGGAACTAATGATGATACTTACTATAGTAAAATGGTAAAGAGTTTAGCTGAAAAATTTAATGTGGATTTATCTACACCATTTAAAGATTTACCTGAAGAATTTGTTCAAGAGTTACTTTACGGACATGATAATGTTATGGTTGAATTTGTATATGAATCAAAGTATGGAGGAAATAGATTATACAAAGCTCCATTTGAAGGTGTAATAGTAAACTTAGAGAGAAGATATAGAGAAACAAACTCAGAACATTCTAGAGAAAAAATAGAAGAGTTTATGGGAGAAAGACCTTGTCCTAAGTGTAAAGGAAATAGATTAAGAAAAGAAGTTTTATCTGTATTAGTAGATAATAAAAATATAATGGAAGTAACTGATTACTCAGTTAATGAGCTTATAGAATATATTGAAAATATAAACCTAACAGATAAGCAAAAGTTCATAGCTCATGAGATTTTAAAGGAAATAAAAGCTAGAGCATCATTCTTAAGAGATGTTGGACTAGATTATTTAAACTTATCCAGAAAAGCTGGTACATTATCAGGAGGAGAAGCTCAACGTATTAGATTAGCGACACAAATTGGTTCAGCTCTTGTAGGAGTGTTATATGTTTTAGATGAGCCTAGTATAGGATTACACCAAAGAGATAATGACAGATTAATAAAAACTTTAAGACATTTAACTGATATAGGAAATACTCTTATAGTTGTAGAGCATGATGAAGATACAATGAGGGAAGCTGATTATATAGTAGATATAGGTCCAGGAGCAGGAGTTCATGGTGGAGAAATAGTAGCAGAAGGAAATCTTGATGAAATACTTAGAAATCCTAATTCATTAACAGGACAATATTTAAGTGGTAAAAAGGTTATACCAATACCTGAAACTACAAGAGAAGGAAATGGGAATTTCATAGAGGTAGTTAAAGCATCAGAAAATAATTTAAAAAATATAAATGCTAAAATTCCATTAGGAAAGTTTACTTGTATTACAGGTGTATCTGGATCAGGAAAAAGTACATTAATTAATGATATTTTATATAAAGGGATAGCTACAAAAGTTAATAGATTAAGAGACAAGCCAGGTAAACATAAAGAGATAAAAGGAATAGAAAATATAGATAAAATAATAAACATAGATCAAAGTCCAATAGGAAGAACTCCGCGTTCAAATCCTGCAACTTATACAGGTGTATTTGATTTAATAAGAGATTTATTTGCATCAACTAATGAAGCTAAAGCTAGAGGATATCAAAAAGGAAGATTCAGTTTTAATGTTAAAGGTGGAAGATGTGAAGCTTGTAAAGGTGATGGGATAATAAAAATAGAAATGCATTTTTTACCGGATGTTTATGTTCCTTGTGAAATATGTAAGGGAGAAAGATACAACAGAGAAACTCTTCAGGTTAAATATAAAGATAAAACAATATCAGATGTTTTAGATATGAATGTTGAAGAAGCTTCAGCTTTCTTTGAGAACATACCAACAATAAAAAGAAAACTAGATACTCTTATGGATGTTGGGCTTTCATATATAAAATTAGGACAACCATCGACTCAATTATCAGGAGGAGAAGCTCAACGTATTAAACTAGCAACAGAGTTAAGTAAAAGAGCTACAGGAAAGACTTTATATATATTAGATGAGCCAACGACAGGACTTCATATGGCTGATGTAGATAAATTAATAACTGTACTGCAAAGGCTAGCAGATACAGGAAACACTATAGTTGTTATAGAACATAATTTAGATGTTATAAAAACATGTGATTATATAATAGATCTTGGACCAGAAGGTGGAGATAAGGGTGGAAAAATAATTGCAACAGGAACACCAGAAGAAGTTTCTAAAAAGCCAGGTTCATATACAGGATTATTCTTAAAAAAATACTTTGAGAAATAAAAAAAGGAGATGTCTTAAATTTAAGACATCTCCTTTTTTTATTTAATTAGTTAGTAGCTTCTCGCTCAGCTAATTCTTTCTCATATTTTTCCATTTCAGGATCAGAACCAAATATAAAGTGTCCTGGTCTTATTTCAACCCATTTAGGTTCATGTTCAGAATAATCATGAACACTAGTATCGTATTTTATACGAACTCTATGTCTTTCATGTTCTGGATCTGGAAGTGGTATAGCTGACAACAATGATTTTGTATAAGGGTGTAGAGGATTAGCATAAAGTTCTTCAGAAGTAGTTAATTCAACTAATCTTCCATGGTGCATAACTCCTATACGATCACTTATATATTTAACCATTGAAAGGTCATGAGCTATAAATAAATAAGTTAATCCTTTTTCTTTTTGTAACTTTCTAAGTAAGTTAACAACTTGAGCTTGGATAGAAACATCAAGAGCAGATATAGGTTCGTCAGCTATTATAAATTTAGGTTCTATAGCTAATGAACGGGCTATACCTATACGCTGTCTTTGCCCTCCAGAGAACTCATGAGGATATCTTCCTGCATGTTGTTCATTTAATCCAACAGTTCTTAATAATTCGTAAACAGTCTTAGTTCTTTCCTCCTTTGTTTTACATAATCCATGTATATCAAGACCTTCAGCTATTATATCCATAACGGTCATACGGGGATTAAGACAAGCCATAGGATCTTGGAATATCATTTGCATATTTTTATTTACAAATGATTTAATCTTTTTATCTAATTTTTTACTTGATATATTTTTACCATCAAATACTATTTCACCAGCAGTAGGGTCATATAATCTTATTATAGCTCTACCAGTAGTAGATTTACCAGAACCAGACTCTCCAACAAGACCAAAAGTTTCACCTTCATAAATATGAAAACTTATATCATCAACAGCTTTTACAACTGTGCTTTTATCTATTGGAAAGTATTGCTTAAGATTTTTAACCTCTAATAGTTTTTTCTTAGTCATTTGAAGACACCTTCTTTCTTCCTATACTTGCAGGTCTTTCTATTTTAGGAGCTAAAGGGTGTAATAACCATGTAGCAGCACTATGAGTTTCACTTATTTTAAACATAGGAGGCTCTGCAACAAAATCTAGTTTAAGAGCATTTGTATTACGTAAGGCAAAAGCATCACCCTCAGGCGGATTCATTAAATCTGGAGGTGTACCTGGTATATTATATAAATCATTTTCACCAACATCTAAACTAGGCATAGAAGCTAGTAGCCCCCAAGTATATGGATGTTGAGGATTATAGAATACATCATCAGAAGTACCGACTTCTATTATTTTACCAGCGTACATAACAGCAACTCTATCTGCCATATTTGCAACAACACCAAGGTCATGAGTTATAAATATAACAGCAACTCCAGTTTTCTTTTGAATATCTTTTATAAGCTCTAGTATTTGAGCTTGTATAGTAACATCAAGAGCTGTAGTAGGCTCATCCGCTATAAGGATTTTAGGATTACAAGCAAGAGCAATGGCTATAACTATACGTTGACGCATACCACCTGAGAATTGATGCGGATATTGTTTCGCTCTCTTTTCAGGGAAAGGTATACCAACAAGGTCTATAAGTTCAATAGCTTTTTTCATTGCTTCATCCTTAGATAATCCTTGATGTTTTATTATACCTTCTGCTATTTGTTTACCAATAGTAGTAGTAGGGTTTAATGAAGTCATAGGGTCTTGGAATATCATTGCTATATCTTTACCCCTTATAGATTCCATTTCTTTTTCTGGTAATTTTGCTAAATTTTTTCCGTTAAATAAAATTTCGCCTTCTTTTATAATAGCATTTGAAGACATTATTCTCATAATAGTTTTACAGGCAACAGATTTACCAGAACCTGATTCTCCAACTATCGCGAGAGTTTCTCCTTTATGTAGATCAAAAGTAACATTTCTTACGGCTTGAACTTCACCACCAAAAGTTTTGAAGTGAACCTTTAAATTCTTAACTTGTAACAATTTTTCTTTTTCCACAAAACTCATCCCCTTTCTAACTATTGATTACGCATTTTAGGGTCAACAGCATCCCTTAATCCATCAGCAAGTAAGTTTAAACTAAATATTAATAAACATATTACCATTGAAGGTATGAACATCATATATGGATTTGTTTGTAATTGTTTAAATCCATCGTTTATCAATACTCCTAATGATGCATATGGAGGTTGCAGTCCTAATCCTATAAAACTTAAGAATGCTTCATAGAATATAGCAGAAGGTAATGAGAACATCATCATAACAACTACAGGACCTATTATATTAGGGAATAAGTGTTTTACAATTATCTTCTTATCAGATGCACCTAATGTTCTAGAAGCTAAAACGAACTCTTGATTCTTAATTCTAAGAACGTGAGAACGAACTATTCTAGACATTCCGGTCCATCCGGAAATAGCCATTGCAAGGGACATTGATAAAACACCTGGTTCAAATACTAAGATAAATAATGTAAGTATAACTAAACTAGGTATACCAGTTAGTATTTCAATAAAACGTTGCATATACATATCCACTTTTCCGCCATAATAAGCAGAAACACCACCATAAGTAACACCGATTAATAAATCATAAATAGCAGCTAGTATAGCTATAAAAAGAGATACTCTAGCTCCAGTCCAAGTACGAGTCCATAAGTCACGTCCTAAGTCATCTGTACCAAACCAGTGATTAACTCCATCTTCTACACCTTTTTGTTTGTATGAATCAACTCTTTCTTGAGTTCCATCAAATTTTTTCTCTATTTTAGTACCGTCCATGATTCCTAAAGAAGAAACAACAGGCATTCTTGGAGGTAATTTAGCATGACGTAAATTTTGTTGATCATAAGCATATTCATTAAACATTGGGCCAAATACAGTAAGGAAACATATTATAGATAATATGATTAAACCTGTAAGAGCACCTTTATTTCTAAATAGTCTTTTTCTAGCATCTTGCCAAAATGTTAAACTTGGTCTAGTTATAGCTTCATGCTGAGTCATATCAGCAGGACTGACTTCAAATAAGTCAGCAGTAAGTTGAACTTCTTTACCATCAATAATAACTTTATCTATCATTAAGCTTTCCCCCCTGCAACACGAATTCTAGGATCGATTATTCCATAAAGGATGTCAACTAATAAGATAACTCCTATATAAAGTGCACTATAGAATATAGAAACACCTGATATACAGAATAGGTCATTAGTAGTTATAGATGATACTAATAAATCTCCTAATCCAGGAACAGCGAAAACTTTTTCAACAACTAGAGAACCAGTAAGTAGACCAACAGTTAAAGGTCCAAGCATAGTTACAACTGGTATTAAAGCATTTCTTAAAGCATGTTTTACTATTACAGCAGCTTTAGTTAAACCTTTAGATTTTGCAGTTACTATATAGTCTGCATTTAAAACTTCAACAAGTTCAGTTCTAGTAAAACGAGCTATACTTGCTATAGAGAAAAATGCTAATGCTATAGATGGTAAAACAGTCCAAGCATATCTAAAATCTGAGCCTATAGGCATACCCCAAGTAACTGGGAAAATTTGATGTCGTGTAGTTAAATACAATTGTAATAGTGCGGCTAAAACGAATGATGGAACAGAAACTCCTAAAACGGAAATTACAGTTGCGAAGTAATCCCAGAAAGTATTCTTTTTAAGTGCAGCTACTATACCTAAAGTTAAACCAACCACACTTCCTATCATTAGCGCTTGAGCACCTAACATAGCAGAAGGTTTTAAACGAGTACTTATTAAATCCTCAACCTTTTTATTGTCATACTTGAAAGATCTTCCTAAATCACCTGTAAAAACTCCTGTCATATATCTTACATATTGAACTGGAACAGGTGCATCCAAACCATACTGCTTGTTAATCATTTCGACTTGTTGTGCATTCAACTTCTCGTCGTTAAATGGGCTTCCAGGTAATAATCTTACCAAGAAAAATGTAACAGAAATAACGATTAGTAGTGTCATAAGCATAAGAGTAAGACGTTTTAAAATATAGCGACCCATCGCTACACCCCCTTGAATAAAATAGTATTAATTTAAAAATAAATTCTGATATGTATTGATGTCAGAATTTTGAAACTATTTAAAATGTAGTTTTATTAAGTTTATGATGCATTATGTAAACTTATGAATAAATTGTAAAACTTATTAATAACGTGCTTAAAGATATGATTAAACCTGATGATAAAAGTGAATTTGTGTTAGTAAAATGGTATCTTCTTTTTATATAATCATCTATATCTATATTTCCTTCAGACAACAAGCCTCTACTTTTTTGAATTTGATTACAAACTTTATTATATGCATAAATTGTTAAATTAAAAAAACCTTGTTCTGTAACATAAAAGAAAATTCCTAGTGTTAAATAAAATAATCCTATCATAAAAGATGAATTTATAAAAGAAAATCTTTCAAAATCATTAAACAAATAATATGAAAAACTTATAACTAAATTTAATATAATTAGCATATTAAATTTTTTCAAAATATTAATCCTCCCATCTAATTTTAAATTTATAACGGTACTGAAATTAGTTTTATTATAATATTAGTACGGTTTTACAAAAAAAACAATAATTTATATAAAAAATTTATAATATTTAAAAAATTTAATTAAAGGGTTTTTTCGAATAAAGTCTAACTTTTATTAATATAAATTAATATGAGCATAATAAAATGCCATATGCATGACGAAAAATAAATATGTCTAAAAAATAAATATTCAAAAAATAATGACATTTTAAAAAAATTATCCTATAATGTAAATTAATAAATAAATATGGTTGAAATAACCAATAAGGGGGATGTGTTATGGTTTTAAAGAAAAAAATGGCTGTAATGTGTGCAACATCTGCAATTGCTGTTATGGCATTAGTTGGATGTAGTAGCACAGGAGGGAATACATCTAGCGGAGGCAGCAGCACAGGAAAAGGAGACGGCAAGGCCTTAGAAGTACTTGCGAATAAAAATGCTAGAGCCGCGATTGCTATGTCTGTTGATAGACAAGCAATGTGCGATACTATATTAAATAATGGAACAATACCAGCATCATATTATGTAGCGGAAAAATTAGCATATAATGAAGCTGGAAAAGATTATAGAGAAGTAGCTGGGAAAATGGGCTATGAACATAATAAAGAAGAAGCTACTAAATTATGGCAAAAAGCTAAAGAAGAAGTTGGTTTTGATACAGTAAAATTAGAATTATTATCATTTGATTCTGAAAGTAGTAAAAGAACAGCTGAATTTATGCAATCAGAACTTCAAAGTGCTCTTCCAGGATTAACAGTTGAAATAAAGTCACAACCATTTAAACAAAAACTTGATTTAGAAAGTAAAGGAGATTTTGATTTATCTTATGCATCTTGGAATCCAGATTATCCAGATCCATTAACATTCTTAGAAACTATGCAACCTGGAATACAATATGCTAAAAATACAAGTTATAAAAATGATGAATATAATAAGCTTATAGAAGAAGCTAAAAATGCAGAAAAACAAGAAGATAGTTGGGCTAAATATGCAGAAGCTGAAAAAATGATGTTAGATGATGCTTATCTAGTTCCATTGGTACAACAAGGATCTTCATATTTACAAAAATCATATGTAAGCGGAAGACTTACTCCATCATTTGGGGTTCCAGCAATATATAATTGGGTACAATTAGGAGAAGGTAAGAAAGAACTTAACATAACAAATACTTCAGATATACCTACATTAGATATAAGTAAAGCTGAAGATACAGTTTCATCAGAAGTACTTATGAATACTATGGAAGGTTTAGTTAAGTTAGATAAAGATGGTAAGCTAGCTCCAGGAGTTGCTGAGAAGTGGGAAAAATCAGAAGATGGTAAATCATGGACTTTCCATTTAAGAAAAGATGCTAAATGGTCAAATGGAGATACAGTAACGGCTAAAGATTTCGAATACTCATGGAAAAGAACTTTAGATCCAGCAACAGCATCAACTTATGGATTTATTATGTATGATATAGTAGGTGCAAAAGATTATAACTTAGGAAAAACAGATAATGCAGATGGAGTAGGAATAAAAGCAGTAGACGATTATACATTAAAGGTTGATTTAGCAAGACCAGTGCATTACTTTGACAGTTTAATGTTCTTTAAATCATTCTTACCACAAAATGAAAAAGCTGTAAAAGAGTTTGGAAGTGAGTATGGAACTGCAGTTGATAAAGTTGTTTATAATGGGCCATTTACACTAAGCAATTGGAAGTTAGAAGATATGTACACAATGAGTAAAAACCCTAATTACTGGGATGCAAGTTCAGTTAAGATAGATAAAGTAAATACTAAGATAGTTAAAGATCCAAATGCAGCTCTTAACTTATATGAAACAGGATCTATAGATATAGTAGGATTAAGTTCTGAAAATGTTGATAAATACAAAGATTCTCCAGAATTTAAAACAACATTAAAAGCATCAGTAAACTTCTTCCAAATAAATGGAGGGAAAGGTGCTAGTAAGTAAGATTTAATTAAAATTAAAAATAGCAGGGATGTATCAAAAGTTATATATTCCTGCTATTTTCTTATAAAAATATAAATTTAGGAATTAAGGACAAATTTAGGCACATATAATATAAAAACATATATATGCATTATCACAAAAGTACTTAAAAATTAACTTATTTGGGGAGGTAATTCAATGGTTTTTAAAAAGAAAATGGCCTTAATGAGTGCTACTGCAGCAATAACTGTAATGAGTATGGTTGGATGTAGTAACAGTGGTGGTTCCTCATCAGGAAGTGGAGCAGCAGGAGATCCATATGAAGTGCTTGCTAACAAAAATGCAAGAGCAGCTATATCTATGGCTATAGATAAAGAAACTCTATGTGACACAATAATAAACAATGGATGTACAGCAGCTGATTATATAGTTGCAGAAAAATTAGCTTTCAATGAAGATGGTAAAGATTATAGAGAAGTAGCTGGAGAAATGGGCTATAAATACAACAAAGAAGAAGCCACTAAACTATGGGAAAAAGCTAAAGAAGAAGTTGGATTTGATACTGTAACATTAGAATTATTATCATTTGATGCAGAAAGCGCTAAAAAAGAAGTTGAATTTATGCAATCAGAACTTCAAAATGCATTACCAGGATTAAAAGTAGAGATAAAAGTACAGCCATTTAAACAAAAACTTGCATTAGAAGAAAAAGGAGATTTCCAACTTACTCATTCAGGATGGTCACCAGATTACCCAGACCCATTAACATTCTTAGAGACTATGCAAAGTGGATTACAGTATGCTAAAAATACAGGATATAGTAATCCAGAATACGATAAGCTTATAGAAGAAGGTAAAACAGCTGGAAGTCAAAAAGAAAGTTGGGAAAAATATGCAAAAGCTGAAAAAATGATGTTAGAAGATGGATTCTTGTCTCCTCTTTACCAAAAAGGTGTATCTTACCTTCAAAAACCATATGTAAGTGGAAGACTTACTCCAACTTTTGGAGTTGATGCAATATATAACTGGGTAGAATTAGGAGAAGGTAAAAAAGAACTTAATTTATCTCTTACATCAGATATACCTACATTAGATATAAGTAAAGCTACAGATACAGTTTCATCAGAAGTATTGATGAACACTATGGAAGGATTAGTTAAACAAGATAAAGATGGTAAGTTAGCTCCAGGTATGGCTGAAAAATGGGAAAAATCAGAAGACGGTAAATCATGGACTTTCCATTTAAGAAAAGATGCTAAATGGTCAAATGGAGATCCGGTAACAGCTAAAGACTTTGAATATTCATGGAAGAGAACTTTAGATCCAGCAACAGCATCAACTTACGGATTCATTATGTATGATATAGTAGGAGCTAAAGATTTCAACTTAGGAAAAACAGATAATGCAGATGGGGTGGGAATAAAAGCAGTAGATGATTACACATTAAAAGTAGATTTAGTAAGACCAGTTCACTACTTTGATAGTTTAATGTTCTTCAAATCATTCTTACCACAAAATGAAAAAGCTGTAAAAGAATTCGGAAGTGAATACGGAACTGCGGCAGATAAGATATACTATAATGGACCATTTACATTAAGTACTTGGAAAATAGAGGATGTATTTACAATGAGTAAAAATCCAGATTATTGGGATGCAAGCTCAGTTAAGATAGATAAAGTAAATACTAAGATAGTTAAAGATGCAAATGCAGCTCTTAATTTATATGAAACAGGATCTATAGATATAGTAGGATTAACTTCTGAAAATGTTGATAAATACAAAGATTCTCCAGAGTTTAAAACAAGAGAATCTGCAGGAACATATTTCTTACAAGTTAATGGAGGAAAAGCAAAGAAATAAAAATATTGCATATAAAATAATTTAAATTAGAAGGATAAATATAAGGTAGACTTTAAGCTATGAAATGCTTTTAAAGTTATTAAAACTTGTATTTATCCTTCTTTAATTATTTTAAGGCATACTTTAAATATCTTATTATTTGAATGTGATTTAGGGTATAATTTTATTATAAATTAAAGCCGAGGTGAAACAATGTTTGATATACAAGAACAGTTAAAAAAGCTTCCAGCAGAACCTGGGGTTTATTTAATGAAAAATGAAAATGATAAGATTATATATGTTGGAAAAGCCATATCTCTTAAAAATAGAGTAAGGCAATACTTCCAATCTTCTAAAAATCATACATCAAAAGTAAAATCAATGGTAAAGAACATTGCAAAATTTGAATATATAATAACTGATTCAGAATTAGAAGCGTTAATTTTAGAATGTAACTTAATAAAGCAATATAGACCCAAGTACAATGTGCTTCTGAGAGATGATAAGACATACCCATATATAAAAGTAACTGTAAATGAAGATTATCCAAGGGTTTTAAAAGTAAGAAAGGTTTTAAAGGATAAGGCTAAATATTTTGGGCCATATACAAATATAACTGCTGTAAATGATACTCTTGAGATAATAAGAAATACTTACCCTATAAGAACATGTAATATAGATATAGAAAAAGCAATAGCAAATAAAGTTCGCCCATGTTTAAATAAACATATTAAAAAATGTATAGGACCATGTACAGGTGAAGTAAGTAAAGAAGAATACAATAAAATGATAGAGGAAGTAATTTTATTTCTATCTGGGAAAGAAGAAAGATTAATAGAAATTTTAAAAGAAAAGATGAATAAATGTGCAATGGATTTTAATTTTGAAGATGCAGCAATTTATAGAGATAAAATTAGAAGTTTAGAAGATATGGTTCAAAAACAAAAAATAGACTCAGGAACTTCAGATTTAAATGAAGATATAATTGCTATGGCAAGAGCGCATGACGAAGCTTGTGTACAAGTGTTTTTTATAAGAAATGGAAAAATAGTAGGAAGAGAACACTTTATTCTAGAAGGTGTTATGGATAGCTCTCGTAAATCTATTTTATCATCTTTTGTTAAACAGTTTTATATATCTCAAGATTATATACCTAAAGAAATTATAATAGAAGATGAGATAGAAGACAGCTTTGTTTTAGAAGAATGGTTAACAGATAAAAAAGGTCAAAAGGTAAATATAAAGGTTCCTCAGAAGGGAGACAAGAAGAACTTGATAGAAATGGTTAGAAAAAATGCTATTGAATATCTAGAAAAGTTCTCAAATTTAAATAAATTAAAGTATCAAAAAAGTATAGGTGCTCTTGAAGAACTTAAAAATATTTTAGGGTTGAAAGATACACCAAAACGAATAGAATCATTTGATATATCAAATATACAAGGTGTAGATTCTATTGGATCAATGGTTGTATTTACAGATGGTAAAAAGGATAAAAAAGAGTACAGAAGATATAAGATAAAAACAGTTGAAGGTCCAAATGATTATGACTCTATGGCAGAAATAGTGGAAAGAAGAATAAAGTATGAAAACTTTCCAGATTTAATATTGTTAGATGGAGGAAAAGGTCAAGTAAGTGCAGTTAAAAAAGTTTTAGACAGATATGGTGTCAATATTCCTCTATGGGGCATGTATAAAGACGATAAACATAGAACAAAAGGATTAATTTCCCAGGAAAAAGAAATAGAACTCGATAAAA
This sequence comes from Paraclostridium bifermentans, assembly GCF_019916025.1. Lineage (NCBI taxonomy): Bacteria > Bacillati > Bacillota > Clostridia > Peptostreptococcales > Peptostreptococcaceae > Paraclostridium > Paraclostridium bifermentans. The sequence continues at coordinate 229,723 of NZ_CP079737.1, forward strand.
CATCTAATTTGTATAGATTTGTAGCAAGCATACAAGAGGAGGTTCATAACTATGCTATTTCATATCATAGGAGTTTAAGGAATAAATCTTTGACAAAATCAGTGTTAGATGATATACAAGGAATAGGAGAAAAAAGAAAGAAAGCATTATTGAGTCACTTTAAAGGCATAGAAGAAATAAAAGTTGCTAGTTTCGAAGATTTATTAGAAGTAGAGGGAATGAATAAGTCTTCAGCAGAAAGTGTATTTAAATTTTTTAACAACAAATAACTTTTATCAAAGGAGTAAATTACACAATGGAAATAGATAATGAGAGAAGTGAAAAGTCAGTTTCAATTAGGCAATTAATAAAAGATTTAGATTTAGAAGTAGTAAATTTACCTGATGATGTAGAATATTATGTTCACTATCAAGATATACACAGACCAGGTTTACAGTTTGCAGGTTATTTTGAACACTTTACTTATGATAGAATCCAAATAGTAGGAAGAACAGAATACACTTATTTTAGTCATATGGATAAGAATGTGAGAAGGTCGGTTCTAGATAAATTTTTTAGTTATGAAGTTCCAGCTTTAATAGTTTCTAGGGGTTTAACAGTAAAAGATGATGTTATAGAAATGGCTAAAAAACATAATAGAGTAGTTTTAGCAACAAAGCGTAATACTACAAGATTAATAAATAAATTATCTAATTACCTAGACTCAAAATTATCTCCTACAACTACTATACATGGGGTTTTAGTTGATGTATTTGGAGTTGGAGTGTTAATAAGAGGGGAAAGTAGTGTTGGTAAATCAGAAACAGCTTTAGAACTTGTTCAAAGAGGACATAGATTAATAGCAGATGATGCAGTAGAAATAACTAAAGTTGACGAGAATATACTTATGGGACAAGCTCCAGAAGTATTAAGACACTTTATGGAAATAAGAGGAATAGGTATAATAGATGTAAGAAGCATGTATGGAATAGGTGCTGTCAAAGATTCTAAGGTTATAGATTTAGTTATAAGATTAGAATCTTGGAATGATAAAACTTATTATGATAGATTAGGATTAGATAAAGAGTATGAGGAAATATTAGGAATAGATGTAGAAAAACTAATAGTTCCAGTAAAACCAGGAAGAAATACAGCTATGATTTTAGAAGTTGCAGCTATGAACTTTAGACAAAAGCGTATGGGATATGATGCAGCAAAAGAGTTTACAAAGAAGTTAGCGACGTTAATAGATAAAAATAAATAAGGTGTGACGATTTGTCACACCTTATTTTTATGTTCAATATAAGCAAATTTACTATTCAGTAGCTTTAGCTAATTCTTCATCACATTCGAAAAAATTGCTTTTATCGAAGTAGTGAGTATGAAGGTATTTATGAGCTAAATCACCACATGGATTACCTAAAAACTCATCATACAGTGTATTTACTGCAGGATTTTTATGAGATTTACGGATTTCTTTATTAGAATCTATATTGTATAACCCTTCAGATCTTGATTTAACTATAGAATAATCTCCGCGGTGATAAGGTTGACCTGCTCCTGCTATACACCCTCCAGGACAAGCCATTATTTCTATTATGTGATACTTAGAATTACCAGCTTTAACATCATCCATTATTTTCTTTGCATTTCCTAAACTGCTAGCAGCACAAACGTTTATTATTGAGTCTCCAATAGTAATACTAGCTTCTTTTATTCCATCAAGACCTCTAACAGATTTAAAATCTAAACTTTCTAGTTCTTGACCAGTAACCCATTCATAAGACGTACGAAGAGCGGCTTCTAATACGCCTCCTGTAGTACCAAATATATCAGCTGCACCTGTAGATTCGCCCATTGGATTATCGAAATTTTCATTATCTAAATTTAAAAAATCTATTCCAGATTCTTTTATCATTTTAGCAAGTTCTCTAGTAGTGATAGATACGTCAACGTCTAAAATACCATCATTTCCTAGTTCAGTTCTAGAAACTTCATATTTCTTTGCGATGCAAGGCATAACAGAAACCACAGTTATATCTTTAGGAGATATATTTATTTTAGAAGTAAAGTAGTTTTTAGCTATAGCTCCAAACATGTTTTGAGGAGACTTACAGCTAGAAGCTAAATTTAAACATTCAGGATAATGGTGTTCTAAGTAGTTTATCCAAGCAGGGCAGCAACTTGTTAAAATTGGTAAATTTTTGTTTTCTTTTAATCTATTTATAAATTCAGAAGCCTCTTCAAGTATAGTTATATCAGCTGCAAAATTTGTATCAAATACATATGTAAAACCTAATAACTTAAGAGCAGAAACCATCTTTCCAGTAGTTATAGTACCTGGAGCAAGCCCGAATTCTTCACCTAAAGCAACTCTTACAGCTGGAGCAACTTGAACCACTGTTGTTTTTTTAGGGTTATTAATTTCATCCCAAACTAAATCTATATTATTAACTTCAGATAAAGCCCCTGTAGGACAGACAGCAACGCATTGTCCGCAGAAAGAACAGTTAGTTTTAGCCATATCTTCGTTAAAGAATGTAGATACCATAGTTTCAAATCCACGATTAACTCCTGATAAAACTCCTACCTTTTGTATTTCACTACACATAGTTTCACATCTTCTGCAAAGTATACATTTATCATGGTTTTTAACTATAGACTTACTAGAATTATCAATTCCTAAATTAGTTTTTTCACCTTGATAACTTATATTTCTTACTCCTAAGTCATGAGCAATAGTTTGAAGTTCGCAATTTCCATTTTTATCACAAACCAAACAATCTTGAGGATGGTCTGATAATAACAGTTCAACTACAGTTCTTCTTGCATTTAAAGCACGAGGAGTATTAGTTTGAACTTCCATACCTTCCTTAACATTAGTAGCACAAGCAGGTACTAAACCTCTTTTAGTATCGACCATACATACACGGCAAGAAGCGCATTTATTATGCATATTTATTTCATCCATATGAAGATGACATAATGTTGGAATTTTTATATTTAAATTTTTAGCTGCATCAAGTATTGTAGTTTCGTTCTCAACAGATATATTTTTACCATTTATAGTTAAATTAACTAGACTCATCGATTATCCCCCTTATCTCTTAATTATTGCATTAAATTTACAGTTGTCCATGCAAGCTCCACATTTCAAACATTTTGATACATCTATTTCATGCTTTTCTTTAACTGAACCAGATATACATCCAGCAGGGCAAACTTTAGAACATTTTGTACACCCTATACATGAATCAGTTATAACAAAGTTTAATAGTGCTTGGCATTTGCCAGAAGGACATTTTTTATCAATAACATGAGATTTATATTCATCATAGAAATAGTTAAGAGTACTTAGAACTGGGTTAGGAGCAGATTTTCCTAATCCACATAAAGATGTACTTACTATAGTTTTAGATAAATTTTCTAAATCTATTAAATCTTGTTCCGTACCTTTTCCATCTGTTATTTTTGTTAATATTTCAAGTAGTCTCTTATTACCTATACGACAAGGTGTACATTTACCGCAAGATTCTTCGACTGTGAATCCTAAGAAGAACTTGGCGATATCAACCATACAGTCAGTATCATCTAAAATAAGCATACCTCCTGAACCCATCATAGAACCTAGGTTACTTAAATTATCAAAATCTATAGGAGTATCTAAGTAATCAGAAGGAATACAACCTCCAGATGGACCACCTGTAAGTACTGCTTTAAACTCTCGACCATCCGGTATACCACCGCCTATATTATATATTACATCTCTTAGAGTTGTACCCATTGGTATTTCAACAAGTCCTACATTATTTATCTTTCCTCCAAGAGCAAAAACTTTAGTTCCAGAAGATTTCTCAGTTCCTATATTTTTATACCAATTACCGCCATTGCTCAAAATAGGAGGTATATTTGCAAAAGTCTCAACGTTATTTGCACAAGTTGGAACATCCCAAAGACCTTTTTTAGTTGAGCTATAAGTTTTCATTCTAGGTTCTCCACGATTACCTTCTATTGATCTCATTAATGCGGTACCTTCACCACAGACGAATGCACCAGCTCCGTATTTAAGTTCTATATTAAAGTTAAAATCAGTTCCTAATATATTATTACCAAGAAGTCCTAAATTTTTAGCTTGAGATATAGCTAGTTGAAGTCTTTCTATAGCAAGTGGATATTCAGCTCTTATATAAATATAACCAGTATCTGAACCTACTGCATAACCACAAATAGCCATAGCCTCTAGAACTTTATGAGGATCTCCTTCTAATATAGATCTATCCATAAATGCACCAGGATCGCCTTCATCTGCATTACAAACAACATACTTTTGATCAGATATAGATTTTCTAGTAGCTTCCCATTTTATTCCTGTTGGGAACCCTGCACCGCCTCTACCTCTAAGTCCTGAAACTTTTACTTCTTCTATAACTTGTTCAGGTGTTAACTCAGTTATACATTTACCAAGCGTTAAGTAACCATCGTTTGCTATATAATCTTCAACTTTTTCAGGATTTATGTATCCACAATTATGTAGAGCTATACGCATTTGTTGTTTATAAAAAGAAATATCCTCAGAAGCATGTACCTTTTTGTTTTCTGAAGCTTCCAAATACAACAATCTATCGACTACATTTCCTTTTACTAAATGTTCTTGAACAATTTCTTTAGCGTCATCGGAACTAACCTTTACATAGAAAACGTTATCAGGATGAACCTTAACAATTGGACCTTGAGCACAAAAACCAAAACAACCTGTTAAAGATACACTCACAATATCTTCCAAGCCTGCATTTTTTATTTCGGATTTCAAACTATCGATTATAGGCATACTATTTGCAGCTCTACATCCTGTATCTCCACAAACTAGTAATTCTTTTTTACTATTTTCATGGATTGTATTATTTCTTAAAGATAAATTTGGTTTTAACTCATCGATTAGATCTCTTAACTCATTAAATGACTTTATTTTACTCATCTATTCCCTTCCCCCTTAATTAACAAGTAGCTTCTATTTGTTTATATTCAGCTATTATATCTTTTACTTGATCAACCTTAACTTGACCATAAACTTTTCCATTTACAACAACTACAGGAGCTAGGCCACAAGCTCCAACACATCTAAGACCTTCAAGAGAGAACATAAGGTCAGATGTAGTTTCCCCAGATTTAATCCCCAATTGTTTTTCAAATTCAGCAAGTATTTTGTCTGCACCTTTTACGAAACAAACCGTGCCTAGACAGACACTTATTTTATATTCACCTTTTTGTTCAGTGGTAAAGTAAGAGTAAAAACTTACAACACCATAAACTTTAGCTGGTGATACATCTAATTTTTTTGAAATATGAAGTTGCACTTCTTTTGGTAAATAACCAAATAGACCTTGTGCATGGTGTAAAACTTGAATTAGAGCCCCTTTTTTAGTAGGTAAAGAATCTATAAATTCATCTAATTCTTTAAATACATCATTGTTACATTGAGAACATCTACACATACAGAACCTCCTTGATATTAAACTAAAACTTTATTTTTATAATATATTAATACATTTGTCGTGATATACATATTATAGCGTATTTACTATAAAGTTTTTACCAAATTTCTAAATTTTCAAAAAATAAAAAAATAACAAAAAATAAAATAAAAACACCCAAAATAATATATTTATTTTAGGTGTTTTTGTTTTATAAAACAGGAGATAGAAGTCTTGATATAGATTCTTTAAACTGAATAACTCTAGATCTGTTATCATACATTTCCTGAGTTACTTGTACACATTTTTCTATATCTGCTTCAAATATCTCTTTTTGTTTAATTGCAACATTAGAGCAATACATAAATGCATTAACTTCAAAATTAAGTTCAAAACTACGGATATCCATATTTGCAGTACCTATAGAACAAATTGAGTCATCTATAACTACTGTTTTTGAATGAAGAAAAGCATTCTTATCATAAGTATAAATCTTAGCTCCAAATTTTAAAAGTTCTCCAGCATAAGAATAGCTTGCCCAATATACAAATGGATGATCTGGTTTAGATGGAATCATTATTCTTACATCTACACCTGATAAACATGCTATTTTTAGAGCATCAAGCAAAGAACTATTTAATATAAGATATGGAGATTGGATATATAAATATTTTTTAGCTTTTTGAATCATTTTTAAGTATCCATATTTAATTTCGTCTATTTCTGATAAATCAGGACCACTATTAACTATTTGTATTCCTACATTGCCATTATACGGATTAATATCATCATTTAAATACTTAGTAAAACTAATATCTTCATGAGTAGTATATCTCCAGTCCATCATAAATCTAAGATTTAAATCATTTACTGCAGATCCTACTATTTTAGTATGAGTATCTCTCCAGTAACCAAACTTAGGATCTTTTCCTAAATATTCATCCCCAACATTAAATCCACCAACAAATCCTACTTCGCCGTCGATTACAACTATTTTACGGTGATTTCTAAAGTTTAAGTTGAAGTTTATTATCTTTAAGAATGAAGGGAAGAAAGCTCCGATCTTACCTCCAGCTTTTCTTAGCCTTTGAATTCCTTTTTCAGATAAAAGTCTACTCCCAACTGTATCATATAAAAGTCTAACCTCTACACCTTCAGAAAGTTTTTCAATAAGAATATCTAAAATTTCATTTCCTATTCCATCGTCTTTAAAAATATAAAACTCAATGTGAATATATTTTTTAGATTTTTTTAATTGAGCTTTTAATTCATCAAAGAATTCGTAACCATCAGTATAGATTGAAACTTTATTATTTGTAGTATATGGAGCACTATTTAAGGTAGCTAAAGAGTAAATCATATCTCTATGTTCTACTATACTAGGTTCAAATTTCTCTGAGTACTGTAAGAAATCTGCAGATTCAATCATTCTGCTTTTTAATTTTTTATCTTCTTCTTTTTTTAATTTGAACATATTAACTTTATTCATTTTTCTACCAAACACTATATATAAAACAAAACCTGCTGGAGGAACTATTGTTAAAATTAAAATCCAAGCAACTGAAGATTCTATACTTCTTCTTTCTCTAAATATCATATTAAGAATAACTAAAAAGTTAATCACATATAGAGCTATTACTAAAAATTCATATGAAAAAATTACGGATAAAATGATAATCCCCTCCTTAAATGCATTTTACGTAATTAGATAATTATATTAATTATAACAAAAAGACAAAAATTTAACCATATAAAAACCCTCTTATGCATAATAAGAGGGTTTAACAATATATAATATTAATTTTCGCTTTTACTCATAAATAAGAAGTAGTAAGATCCTGCGATTATCATACCACCTATTATGTTACCTATAGTAACTGGTAGGAAGTTATGTAATAAAACATTTCCAAAGTTAAAGTTTGCAACATCAGCTAAAGTTTTATGAGCTGCTTCTAAATATGTTGGGTTTAATTTAACAATTAAACCAGCTAATAAATATCCCATGTTAGCAACAACGTGTTCTACTCCGATACATACGAATACGAATATTCCTAACCAACCCATTATTACTTTTCCTGAAACAGATTTAGCTGCATATGAAGCCCAAACCGTAGCACAAACTAATAAGTTACATACTACACCTGAAGCTATAGCTGCGAAAAATTCTATGTTTGATTTACCAACAGCAGTTTTTATAACAACTCCACCGTATAAACCATTACTCCAGTCAAATACACCAGATTTAGCAACTAAAGCGGCAGCAAAAGCAGCACCTATTAAGTTTCCGATCCAAACTAAAGACCAGTTTTTAAAAGTTTGGCCCCAAGTTACTTTTTTCTTTAACGCTGCTAGTGTTATAAGAATGTTACTTGTAAATAAGTCTCCACCTGCTATTAATATAAGTACTAGACCAGCAGGGAACATAAGTCCAGCAACCATTTTTCCTAATCCGTAAGTCGCTGGATTAGCTAATAAGTTATATGATGCAGCAATAGAACCTAAAGCTCCTAAAGCTATATACATTCCAGCTAAAAATGCAGAAACTAAAACTTTTTTAGTTGGAGTAGTCGCTTTTTTTATTCCTGCATGTAAAGTATACTCAGCAACTTCAGCAGGTGTAAGCATTTTTTTATCACTCATTTAAAATTCCTCCTAATATAAAAAATATTATAATTAATTTAAAAATTTTATAAATACACAACTTCAACAATTATACAACAAATTAATTCTTTTGTATACAAAAAACGACATACAAGAAAATACAAAATTTAGGAAATAAAAAATTATTTTATTTAATTAAATTTAAAATATTGAGAAAATTTAGTCAAAGTCTTTGCTTGACTAGATTTTGAAAATTTTAAAAATGGATTTTAAATTATAGTAATGTTTCTAATTATTTTTGAAATTAATTATAACAAGCTTCATATAATTAAATATATAAATTTTAGGGGGAATATTTATGGATAAAAATTTTTTGACTCCAATAGAAATAGCGAATGCAACTGTAGAATCGGGGATAAAGAAATCAAAATTATCTACGAAAAAAAGTGTATTACTAGGTATTTTAGCAGGTTTATTTATCGGGTTAGGGGCGTTAGGTAATATTTTAATTAGTCAAACTATAAAAGACCCAGGTTTAGCAAAATTTGCAGGAGCAAGTATATTTCCAATAGGACTTATGTTAGTTGTAGTTTGTGGAGCTGAGTTATTTACAGGAAATAACCTTATGACAATGGCAGTTATGGATAAAAAAATAACAACCAAGGAAATGATTAGAAATTGGGTATTAGTATATATAGCAAATTTTATAGGAGCAGTTATACTTGTGGCGTTTGTTTATTTTAGTGATACTTTAGTTAAAGATGCAGCTATAAAGTCTATAAATATAGCACAAAGCAAAGCCAACTTAGGATTTACAAGTGCTTTTTTAAAAGGAGTAATGTGTAATATTATTGTTGTTTTAGCTGTATGGTTTGCAACAGCAGGAAAAGATATAGTTTCTAAAATTTTTGCATGTTGGTTTCCTATTATGTTATTCGTTTTATGTGGATTTGAACATAGTATAGCTAATATGTTTTTTATTCCTATGGGAATGGCTCTAGGAGCTGATGTATCAATTTTACAATTAATTTTTAATTTAATAGCAGTTACACTTGGCAATATAGTTGGAGGGGCTATTATAGTTCCATATATATACTATAATTGTTATTTAAAAGAAGATTGATTAAATTTTAATAGCAAATAAAAAACGTTGATAGTTATATCAACGTTTTTTAGTCTCAATTCAAGGTTTTTTGTATATTGTTATTTTGTTTTTAATACATTATTATAGTATATGGATAATTTTAATGTAAAGAAGAAATTAAATGAATAAAGAACACCAATTAGGAGGAAATATAATGAATAAGGAATTTATATATAAACATTTATTAAATATATTAAATAAGGAAGACATACTTTTAGACGAACCAATGAAAAATCACATATCGTTTAAGGTAGGAGGTCCAGCGGATTTTTTAGTAAAACCAAGAAATGAAGAACAGCTAAAAGATTTAGTATCTTTATTAAAAAAGGAAGAGATACCATACTTAATTGTTGGTAATGGATCAAACCTTTTAGTTAGAGATGGAGGAATAAGAGGTGTAGTTATAAAAATAGCTGACAATTTCAATGAGTTTAGAATAGAAGGAAATACTGTTTATGCACAATCAGGAGCACTACTTTCTTTTATGGGTAAAGCTATATTAAATGAAAGCCTTACAGGGTTTGAGTTTGCAGCAGGTATACCAGGAACTTTAGGTGGAGCTGTAGCTATGAATGCAGGTGCGTATGGCGGAGAAATGAAAGATATAGTAAAAAGTGTTAAACTTATGGATTTTGAAGGAAATATATGCGAATTAAGTAATGAAGAAATGCAGTTTTCTTACAGAAAGAGTATAATAAGTAAAAAGGAATATATTGTATTGTCTGCAATTATAGAATTAAAAGAAGGTAACTTTGAAGAAATAAGAGAATCTATGAGAGAATTAACAAAAAGTAGGGTAACAAAACAACCGTTAAATCTACCAAGTGCAGGAAGTACTTTTAAAAGACCAGAAGGGTATTTTGCAGCAAAACTAATAGAAGATAGTGGATTAAAAGGATTAACTTTAAGAGGAGCTCAAGTTTCAGAAAAACACTCTGGATTCGTAGTTAACTTAGGAAATGCGACAGCTAAAGATATACTAGATTTAATATATATAGTTAAAAATATAGTGAATTCTAAATTTGGTATTATGCTAGAAGAGGAAGTTAAAATACTAGGAGATGAATAATAATATGAAAATAATAGCTGATTATCATACTCACACTGTATACAGCCATGGAAAAGGAAGCATCGAAGATAATGTAAAAGTGGCTATTGAAAAAAATATCGAGAAGATAGGTATATCAGATCATGGGTATAAGCATATTGCATATGGAGTTAAATATGATAATATAGCAAAAATGAGAGAAGAAATAGATAGGCTTAATGAAAAGTATCCTGAAATAGAAATACTTTTAGGAATGGAATGTAATATATTAGATGATAAAGGAAATATAGATGTAGATTATAAAATCTCTAAAATGTTAGATTACACTATGGCAGGTTATCATTTTGGATCAATGCCAACATCTATAAAAAGCGCTCTTAATCATACATTTAATTATTTAAGAATTAAAGGACATTGCAAAGATTACAATACAAGAGCTGTAATAAATGCCATTGAAAATAATGATTTATTTATAGTTACTCACCCTGGAGATAAAGGGGATGTATATATTGATGAAGTGGCAAAGGCGGCTGCTAAACACAATACCTTACTAGAAATAAATTCACACCATGGCAATTTGAGTGTTGAACAAATAAACAAGGTGAAAAATATAGGTGTAGAGTTTGTTATAGGATCAGATGCACATACTCCAAATAACGTTGGTAATTTTGAAAAAGCCTTAGAAATTGCAAAAGAAGCAAACTTGGATTTTAGCCTTATAAAAAATATTAAACTTTAAGAGGGGGAGATAGTATGAGATTTATAATAGTAACAGGATTATCTGGATCAGGAAAAAGTGAAGCTATGAAATCTTTAGAAGATATTGGATTTTATTGCGTAGACAATTTACCTCCAACTCTTATAACTAAATTTGCGGAGTTATGTTATCAAGGAAATTCTAATATAGACAAAGTGGCTTTAGGGATAGATATAAGAGGAAGAGAGTTCTTTGAGACATTACATGAAAGTTTAAGTTACTTAGAAAAAGAAAATTATAAATATGAAGTTTTATTTTTAGATTGCGCAGATGATATTTTAGTAAAAAGGTATAAAATGACTAGAAGAAATCATCCATTAGCTAAATCCACTCAAATAACAGAAGGAATAAAAGAGGAAAGAGAAATTCTTCAAACTTTAAGGGATAAGGCTGATAGTATAATTGATACTAGTAATATGAAACCTAGGGATTTGAAAGATGAAATAAGCAAGCTATATATAGAAGGAGAAAAAACTCCTAAACTTACAATATCTGTAGTTTCATTTGGATTTAAACATGGAATACCTATAGATTCAGATTTAGTATTTGATGTTAGATTTTTACCAAATCCATATTATGTAGAAGAGTTAAGGCCTCAAACAGGGGAAGATCAAGTTGTAAGAGATTACGTAATGGACTCTGATGTAAGTAGAGAATTTTTTGCTAAGTTAGAAGATATGGTGGATTTCTTAATACCTCATTATATTGAAGAAGGAAAGAATCATTTAGTTATAGCTATTGGGTGTACAGGCGGGAGACATAGATCTGTAACAATTTCTAATTTACTTTATGACGATTTGATTAAAAAGGGCTATAGAGTTGTAAAAAAACATAGAGATTACACTCTTAGATAAAATTTGGAGGGAATTATGACATCAGTAATAATTTTTATAGGATTAGTGGGGTGGATTTTTTCACTAAGTGTAGCTTTTTTATACCTTAAAGAAAAAAAAGAAAACTCTAATAAAACTATAAAAAATAATATAAAAGAAGAAAAACCTAGGGTAGTTGTAATAGGAGGAGGAACAGGTCAATCAGTCTTTTTAAGAGGACTAAAACATTACACTCCTAATATAACGGCTGTAGTAACTGTTGCTGATGATGGTGGAGGATCAGGAGTATTAAGGGAAGATTTAGGTATGTTGCCTCCTGGAGATATAAGAAACTGTTTACTTTCATTAGCTAATATGGAGCCTACTATGGATGCTGTTATGAAATATAGATTTACAGATGGTGCTTTAAAAGGTCAAAGTTTTGGAAATTTATTTTTAGCAGCTATGAATGGAGTTTACGGAAATTTTGAAACTGCTGTTTATAAAATGAGTGAAGTTTTTGCTATAACAGGTAGAGTTTTACCTGTAACGCTAGAAGATATAAATTTAATAGCAAATCTTGATAACGGAAATATAGTAAAAGGTGAATCCAACATACCAAATCAAGTGAGAGTTCAAAATACGAAAATTAAGAGTATAGAACTAGAACCTAAAAATGCTAAACCATTAGATGAAGTTATTAAATCTATAAAAAACACAGATATTATTGTTATAGGTCCAGGAAGTTTATATACAAGTATAATGCCTAATTTATTAGTAGATGGAGTTATTGATGCAATAAAAGAATCTGAAGCTCCTAAAGTGTATATATCAAACATAATGACTCAACCTGGAGAAACTGATAACTTTAATGTTGTAGACCATATAAATGCTATAAATAAACATTGTGGGGAAAATATAATTGATATAGTAATAACTAACAATGAAGTTTTACCAAAACCTGTATTTGAAATTTATAATAAAGATGGTGCAAGCCAAGTATTATTAGACAAAAAACAAAAACAAACACTGGAAGATATGGGAATAAAAGTGGTAGAATGTAATTTAGTAGAAATAAAAAGTAACTATATAAGACACGATGCAGATTACATATCTAATGTAGTTGTTAATTTGGCACTAAGTCATATTTATGATAATGAGAAGTAAAAAAGGATTTTAAAAATTTATGTAGAAATCCTTATTATTATGTTATTTTAAGGAGTGAACACCAATGAGAGAAGAGGTTAGTGCCGGGGGCGTAGTATTGTTTGGTAATGCAGTGCTCTTACTTAGAAAATTTAATGGAGACTGGGTATTGCCTAAAGGAAAAGTTGAAATTGGAGAGAATAAGGAAGATGCAGCACTTAGAGAAGTTCTAGAAGAAACAGGTGTAAAGGCTGATATACTAAAGTATTTAGGTGAAATACATTACACTTTCAAGGAAAATTGGGATGAAAATAAAGCAGTTCATAAAACTGTATATTGGTATTTAATGCAAGCAAGAAATATGGATACTATTCCTCAAAAAGAGGAAGGTTTCATCGATGCTAAGTTTGTTCACTTAGATAGAGTAGTAGATTTAGCTAGATATGACGATGAAAAAGAAATTATAAAAGTTGCTTTAGACGAGATTAAAAAAAGATTAAAAAAGAATTAACTATAGGTGATGAAAGATGTCTTTTTCAGCAGAAACAAAAAATGAGTTAGCTAGAATTTTTTCGGATAATGAATGTTGTAATATAAGTGAACTTTCTGCAATAGTCAGATTAGCAGGAAGTATACAAATCGCTGGGTATAAAAAATTAAATTTAAAAATAAGTACTGAGTTAAACTCGACTGCTAGAAAGATTTTTAAATTATTAAAATCTAATTTTGGAATTAACACAGAGATATCGGTAAACAAAAATCAAATGTTAAAACGAAATAGCAGTTATGTACTTATGATTACTAGTGAAATGGGTGCGGAAAATTTATTAAGAGAGTTAGGTATTTTATCTCAAGAAGATTATTTCTTTACGATGAATAAAGTTCCTGAGGGTCTTATTAAAGACAATGACTGTATTAGAGCTTTTATAAGAGGTGCTTTTTTAGGTGGAGGCTCTATTAGTGATCCAGAAAAAAATTACCATTTAGAATTTGTAACAAATAATGAAGAATTTGCAGAGTCCTTAAAGGATCTTATAAATTCGTTAGGATTTAATTCAAAAACTGTATCTAGAAAAAATAATTACGTAGTATATCTAAAAGAAAGTGAACAAATATCAGATTTATTAAATATAATAGGAGCTCACCAAGCTTTATTAAGCCTTGAAAGTACGAAGATAGTAAAAGAAATGCGAAACAACGTAAATAGAATTGTTAATTGTGAAACAGCTAATTTATCAAAAACTGTTAATGCAGCTGTTAGGCAAATAGAAAATATAAAGTATATACAACAAAAAGTAGGATTAGATCACATTCCACCAAATTTAAGAGAGATAGCAGTTTTAAGAATAGAGTATGAAGATTTAACATTAAAAGAACTTGGAGAAATGGCTAGTCCTCAATTAAGTAAATCAGCAGTTAACCATAGGTTAAGGAAAATAGAACAAATAGCAGATAATTTAAGATTGAAATTCGAATAAGAGGCATTATGCCTCTTTTTTTGATTAATATATATATATTGTGGTAAAATTACTTTTATAATACATAGGAAATTATACACTTTTTATAATTATGAATTAACGTAATTTTCGTATATGTATTTCAAAAAAGCAATCATTAAAAAATTAAAATAGACGGGTTTTTACGCAGGAGGTGAGGTCTTTGAGCAAAGATTTTGTACATTTACATGTTCATACAGAATATAGTTTGCTAGATGGTTTTTCAAGAATAAAAAATTTAGTAAACAGGGCTAAAGAATTAAATATGAGTGCAGTTGCAATAACTGACCATGGATGTATGTTTGGGGCCATAGACTTTTTTAAAGTAGCAAAAAAAGAAGGAATAAAGCCGATTATAGGATGTGAGGTTTATACAGCACCTAGAGGAATGAAAGATAAAGACCCTAATTTTGATAAATCTCAGGGACATTTAATACTTCTAGCTAAAGATACTACAGGATATCAAAATCTAATTAAGTTAGTATCAGCAGCATATGTACAAGGATTTTATTATAAACCAAGAGTTGATATAGATGAAATAAAAAAACATAGTGAGGGTATCATTGCACTTTCTGCTTGTCTAGCAGGAGATGTATCACAAGCATTGATGAATAGAAATTATGATAAAGCTAAAAATATAGCCTTGAAGTATAAAGAAATTTTTGGCGAAGAAAATTATTATTTAGAAATTCAAGATCATAATTTACCTGAGCAAAAAGAAGTTAACAGAGAGTTAATAAGACTTTCTAAAGAAATTGGAGTTGGATTGGTAGCAACTAATGACGTCCATTATGTAAGAAAAGAAGATTCAAAGATACATGATATATTAATGTGTATACAAATGGGTAAAACTGTAAATGACCCAGCTAGAATGAGATTTGGGAGTGATGAATTCTATCTTAAATCTAGAGAAGAAATGGAAGAAATTTTTCCTGAAGTTCAAGAAGCTTTAGATAACACTTCTAAAATTGCACAAATGTGTAATGTTGAATTTGATTTCAATACTATACATTTACCTCAATACGATGTTCCTGATGGATATACACCTCAAGAGTATTTAAGGATGTTATGCTTTAAGGGACTTAAAGAGAGATATAAAAAGCCTTCACAAGAGATTTTAGATAGATTAGAGTATGAATTAGGTGTAATTGAGAAGATGGGTTACGTAGAGTACTTCTTGATAACTTGGGACTTTATAAATTTTGCAAGAGAAAATAGTATTATGGTAGGCCCAGGTAGAGGTAGTGCTGCTGGATCTATAGTTTCATACACTTTATATATTACTGATATAGACCCTATAAAATACTCTCTATTATTTGAGAGATTCTTAAATCCAGAGCGTGTGTCTATGCCCGATATAGATATAGATTTTTGTTATGAGCGTAGAGAAGAAGTTATAGATTATGTAAAAAGGAAATATGGTGAAGATCATGTTGCTCAGATCATAACATTTGGAACAATGGGAGCAAAAGCTGCCATAAGAGACGTTGGAAGGGTATTAGACGTTAGTTATAATAAAGTTGATAATATAGCAAAAGAGATTCCTTTTGCACTAGGAATGACAATCGATAAAGCATTAGACACAAATCCTAATCTGAGAAAACTATATGAAGAAGATTCAGAGACAAAAGAAATAATAGATGTTTCAAGAAAAATAGAAGGAATGTTAAGACATGCATCAACACATGCTGCAGGAGTTGTTATATCTAAAAAACCAATAGATGAGTATGTCCCTTTATATAAGCATCAAGATGCTATAACTACTCAGTTTACAATGACAACTTTAGAGGAACTAGGTCTATTAAAAATGGACTTCTTAGGACTAAGAACCTTAACAGTAATAAGAGATGCACTTGATTTAATAGAAAAAAATCATAATTTAAAAATAAACTTTTCTAAAATAGAATATGATGATCCTAAAGTTTATGAATTGCTTTCATCTGGAAACACTCTAGGGGTATTCCAGTTGGAGAGTGCTGGTATGAGAAGCTTTATGAAGCAGCTTAAACCGGATAATTTTGAGGATATAGTAGCCGGAATATCTTTATACAGACCAGGACCTATGGATTCTATTCCGGTTTATATAAATAATAAAAATAATCCTGAAAATGTAGAATATCTTCATAAAAAACTAAAACCTATAATGGAAGTTACATATGGGTGTTTAGTTTATCAAGAGCAGGTAATGCAAGTTGTTAGAGACTTAGGTGGATATAGTTACGGACGTAGTGACTTGGTTAGAAGAGCTATGGGTAAAAAGAAAATGGATGTAATGGAAAAGGAAAGAGAATATTTTATCCATGGTAAGACAGATGAAAATGGAGAACTTGAAATAGCTGGATGTGTTAGAAATGGAGTACCTGAAGATATAGGTAACAAAATTTTCGATGATATGATTGACTTTGCAAAGTATGCGTTCAATAAAAGTCATGCCGCTGCATATGGAGTTTTAGCATATGAAACAGCATATTTAAAAGCTCATTATCCTGTAGAATTTATGGCAGCCTTAATAACTAGTGTAATGGGTAATACAGATAAAGTTGTTGAATATATAAGAGAGTGTAATAGCCTAAAAATAGATGTTTTAAAACCAGATATAAATAAAAGTTTTACTAAATTTTCAGTTGAAGACAAAAGTATAAGATTTGGGCTTGCAGCAGTAAAAAATGTAGGTGTAAATGTATTAAATAATATAATAAAAGAAAGAGAAAGTGGCGGAGAATTTAAAGATTTTAATGAGTTTTGCAAAAGGTTAGATTCAAAAGATCTAAATAAACGTATAATTGAAAGTCTTATAAAATGTGGAGCTTTTGATGAAATGGGAGACAATAGAGCTAGCTTACTTCTTGGATATGAAAAACTTCTTGAAAGTATATCTATGGATAGAAAGAAAAATTTAGCAGGACAAGTTTCACTATTTGATGGATTTGAGATGGATGAATCTATAAATAATGATATACAAAGTATGTATACATTACCACATGTAAAAGAGTTAGAAGAAAAAGAAAGGCTTTATTTAGAAAAAGAAGTATTAGGAATGTATGTAAGTGGGCATCCATTATCTCAATATAAAGATGAAATAAAAAGAAATACTACAATAAACAATGCTGAACTAAATGAAATAAAAGACGACTATATTACTTATCTAAATTTAAATGAAAGAGAAGTAACGATGGGTGGTATAGTAATAAATAAAACTATAAGAACAACAAAACGAAATGATTTAATGGCCATAATTGAATTAGAAGATTTATTTGGAGTTATAGAAGTTATAGTTTTTCCTCAAGTTCTTCAAAAATATAATACAGTTATCCAAGAAGATAAAATTATTTATATAGATGGAAGATTGAGTATAAAAGAAGACGAAAATGCAAAACTTATAGCTAGAGAAATAAGAGATATGAATGATAGTGGGAATAAAGATAAGCCTATTTTATACTTGAAAATTAATTCTATAGAAAATAAAGAGTTAGTAAATGATTTAATATCGGTAGTAACTAAATACCCGGGAGAAAATGATATATATATATACGCAGAAAATATAAAACAGGTATATAAATGGAACCATATAAAGGTTAATATAAACGAAAATTTAATTAATGAATTGGAACATATATTGCCAAAAACAAATATAAAAGTAAAATTTTAAGGGTATTTAAAATTTTATTATATAAAAAAGTAGCGAAATTATGATATAATAGACAAAAAATAGATAGTTTCGCTACTATCTGAATTTTTTTAATTACACTGGGATGAAAATATAATATAGGGACTCAAAATGTCCCTTAAAAAATGAAATATATTAATCAACTAGGAGGTAATGTTAATGAAAACTATAGGTATATTAACTAGTGGAGGAGATGCACCAGGTATGAATGCAGCTATAAGAGCTGTTGTTAGATCTGCTATATACTATGGGTGTAAGGTTTATGGAATAAATAGAGGGTACAAAGGATTAATAGAAGAAGACATACAAGAAATGAATTTATCTTCAGTTGGGGATATAATACATAGAGGTGGAACTATATTAAAATCATCTAGATGTGAAGAATTTAAAACAGAAGAAGGAAGAGCTGTAGCAGTAAAGATACTTAAAAAATATAAAGTAGATTGTCTTGTTGTTATAGGTGGAGATGGATCATTTAATGGAGCTCAAAAACTAAGTGATTTAGGATTCCCAGCAATAGGAATACCAGGAACTATAGATAACGATTTACCATATACAGATTATACTATAGGTTTTGATACAACAATGAATACTATAATAGATGCAATAGGAAAAATAAGAGATACATCTTCATCTCATGAAAGGGTTAACATTGTTGAGGTTATGGGAAGACACTGTGGAGATTTAGCTTTATATGCAGGTCTTGCTGGTGGAGCAGAAACAGTTATAGTTCCGGAAATAGATTTCAAAATTGATGATGTTTGTAAAAGATTAAAAACTACTCAAAAAAGAGGCAAGAGACATAGTATAATTGTTTTAGCTGAAGGGGTTGGAAATGCAAGTGAGCTAGGAAAAGAAATAGTTTCTAGAACAGGAGCTGATTTAAGAATAACAGTATTAGGACATGTTCAAAGAGGTGGAAGTCCGAGTGCATTCGATAGAATACTTGCAAGTAGAATGGGTGTACGTGCTGTAGAATTATTATTAGATGGTAAATCAGCTAGAGTAGTTGGTATAAAAGATAATAAGATTATAGATTTAGATATATATGAAGCTTTAGCTATGAAAAGAAAATTTGATGATGAAACTTATGAATTGGTAAAAATATTATCTATATAAATTAGGAGGATCTAACATGTTAAAAGGGATAAAAAAGACTAAAATAGTTTGTACATTAGGACCAGCATCACAAAGCGAGGAAACTTTAACTCAACTTGTAGAAAATGGATTAAACGTATGCAGATTCAACTTCTCTCATGGTTCTCATGAAGAGCACAAAGAAAGATTTGATATGGCTAAAAAGGTTAGAGAAAAATTAAATAAACCAGTAGCTATATTATTAGATACTAAAGGTCCAGAAATAAGAACAGGAAACTTCCAAGATCCAGAGGTTTTATTAGAAGAAGGACAAAAGTTCACAATAACAATGAAAGATGTTGTTGGTACTAAGGAAATGTGTACAGTAAGTTATAAAGGTCTTGCAGAAGATGTTACTACTGGGGACACTATACTTATAGATGACGGACTAGTTGGTCTTAGAGTAGAGGAAGTAAAAGGGGAAGAAATACACTGTATAGTTGAAAACTCAGGAATAGTTAAAAACCATAAAGGTGTTAACGTACCAAGAGTAAAAATTAATTTACCTGCTATAACAGAAAAAGACATAAGTGATATAGAATTTGGTATACAACAAGGTATAGATTACATAGCTGCATCTTTCGTAAGAAAGGCATCAGATGTTTTAGCTATAAGAGAAGTATTAGAAAATAATAATGCTACAGAGATACAAATAATATCTAAAATAGAAAACCAAGAAGGTGTAGATAATATAGAGGAAATATTAAAAGTTTCTGATGGTATAATGGTTGCTAGAGGAGACTTAGGTGTTGAAATACCTACAGAAGAAATACCTATAGCTCAAAAAATGATGATAAGAAAATGTAATGAATTAGGTAAACCAGTAATAACTGCAACACAAATGTTAGATTCTATGATAAGAAATCCTAGACCTACAAGAGCAGAAGTAACAGACGTTGCAAACGCTATATATGATGGAACAGATGCAATAATGTTATCAGGAGAAACTGCAGCTGGTAAATACCCTGTAGAAGCTGTAAAAACAATGGCTACTATAGCTAAGAGAACAGAAGAAACTTTAAATTACAATGAATTATTAAAAAATAAGAAACTTAACGGAGTAAATGTTACAGATGCTATAAGTCATGCAACATGTACAACTTCAGTAGATTTAAATGCTTCAGCTATAATAACTTCAACATCTTCAGGACACACAGCTAGAATGGTATCTAAGTTCAGACCGGAATGCCCTATAATAGCTGCTACAAATGATGAAAAAGTTATGAGAAGATTAGCTTTAACTTGGGGTGTGTATCCTATAATGGCAAGTGAAGCTACAAATACAGACGAAGTTATAGAAAACTCTATAAATGCAGCTAAAGAAGCTTCTTACTTACAAAATGGAGAATTAGTTGTTATAACTGCAGGAGTTCCAGTTGGAGTTAGCGGAACTACTAACTTAATAAAAGTTCATGTAGTAAGTGAAGAAATAACTAATGGTATAGGTGTAGGAACTAAAACTGTAGAAGGTAGAGTTAGAATATTTGATAATAAAAATGAAGTTTTAGACTTCGAAGAAGGCGATATAATAGTAACTCACATGACAGATGCTCATATGAATCCATATATAGAAAAATGTGGGGCTATAATAACTGAAGATGGTGGAATGACATCTCATGCTGCTATAGTAGGTATAAACTTAGATAAAGCAGTAGTAGTTTCAGCTAAAAATATAATGGATTTAGTAAATGATGGTGAAGTAATCACAGTTGACACAGCTAGAGGCGTTATATATAGAGGAGCAAGTAGAGTATTATAAAACTATAAATTTAAAAAATTTGTGCTATATTTAATATAGGGGCTTTATAAGCTCCTATTTTTTTGGTAAAATAAGTTTTTGTAGTTTAATTATTATGTTCGGAGGAAAAGTCTATGCTATTAAAAGACAGAGAGTATGAAGTTGACGTTGTTGATATAGGTCAAGGTGGCGTTGGAATTGGTAAGCATGACGGGTTTACAGTTTTTGTAGATGGTGGCTTGATAAGCGATAAGCTAAAAGTAAAAATAACTAAATCTAAAAAAAACTATGCAGTTGGAGAAATAGTAGAAATAATAGAAAAATCTCCATTTAGAGTTGAAAGAGTATGCGCAGATAAACTATCTGATTGTGGAGGTTGTCAAATACAAGAGTTAGACTATCAAAAGCAATTAGACATAAAGACTAATGAAGT
The DNA here is from genome assembly GCF_019916025.1 of Paraclostridium bifermentans. Lineage (NCBI taxonomy): Bacteria > Bacillati > Bacillota > Clostridia > Peptostreptococcales > Peptostreptococcaceae > Paraclostridium > Paraclostridium bifermentans. The sequence continues at coordinate 251,152 of NZ_CP079737.1, forward strand.
AAAGCAAACTATTAGTAGAATCGGTAAATTAAATGATACACTAGTTCACCCAACATTAGGAATGGAGAATCCATTCAGATATAGAAACAAAGCTCAGTTTCCAATACAAAAAATAGATGGAAAAACAGTTATAGGTTTTTATAAAAAGAAGAGTCATGATGTGATTCCTACAGATAAGTGTATAATTCAGCACGATGTAAATGATAAAATAATTAAAATAATAAAAACTTATATAAAAGCTTATAATGTTAGTATATACGATGAAAAGACTCATACAGGAGTATTAAGACATTTAGTAACTAAAGTTGGATTTGAAACTAAAGAGGTAATGGTTGTTTTAGTAGCGAACGGAAAGAAACTTCCATATTTAAATGAATTAGCCTCAGTATTAAAAGAAAATGTACCAGGGTTTAAGACTCTTGTTTTAAATACAAATAGAGAAAAAACTAATGTAATTTTAGGAAAAGAAAACAAAGTTATATATGGTGATGGGAAGATAAATGACTATATAGGAGATTTAGTTTTTGAAATTTCTCCATTATCGTTTTTCCAAGTTAATCCATCACAGACGGAAGTTTTATATAATAAAGCATTAGAATATGCTGATTTAAAAGAAAATGACACAGTATTTGATATTTACTGCGGAATAGGAACAATATCTTTATTTTTAGCTCAAAAAGCAAAAAAGGTTTATGGTGTTGAAATTGTTGGAGATGCTATAAAAGATGCTAAAATAAACGCGAAATTAAATAAGCTAGAAAACACAGAATTCTTTGTAGGTAAAGCAGAGGAAGTAGTTCCTAAGTTATACAAAGAAGGTAAAACAGCTAATGTAGTAGTTGTAGACCCACCTAGAAAGGGATGTGAAGAATCAGTATTAGATACTATAGTATCTATGGAACCTGATAAAGTGGTATATGTATCGTGTAATCCATCAACTTTAGCTAGAGATTTAGCTTATTTAGATGAAAGAGGATATAAATGTAAAGAAATTCAACCAGTAGACATGTTCCCACATACTATGCACGTTGAATCTGTAGCATTATTATGCCGTGATTAGTAAATTAAATTAATATATATAATAAAAGGCTATCTTAAGTCACTTTATGTGATTTAAGATAGCCTTTTAAGTTTATAAATTTATTTAAATATAGCTAAAAGATATTAAGCATTTACAAGTTTTAACACATTATTAACGCTATCACCAGTAGCTAAAACTTCTTTTACACAATTTAATGCAGTACTTACTAAATTATCAACTGCAGTAGTAGTAAAATAGCCTATATGATGAGTAAATAGTACATTTTCCATATTTAATAATTTCTTTACTTGAGGATCAGTAAGGTCATGATGAGGTATTACTTTGTTTAAGAAAGTACCTTCAGTTTCAAATGTGTCTAAAGCAGCAGCACATAGATCTTTATTTTCTAAAGCTTCAATTAAATCGTCTGTACAAACAACTCCACCTCTACCCGTATTAACTAAAAAAGCATCTTTTTTCATTAATTTAAGGTTATCTTTATTTATCATGTGTTTTGTATTTTCATTAAGAGGTGTGTGTAAAGACACAACGTCAGCTTCTTTCATAAGATCATCTAAAGAATCTTTATAAGTTAAAATTTCTTTTAGATCTTCGTTAGGATAAGCATCATATGCTATAACATTTGCACCTAGTCCTTTGAATAACTTAGCTGCAGTTGAACCTATCTTACCTGTACCTACTATACCTACTGTAGTAGATCTAATTTCTCTTGCAATTAAATTAGCTGACCATCTAAAGTCCCCAGTATTAACATTTCTATTAATAAGGTGCATGTTTCTCAGGAGATTCATTGTCTGAGTTACCGCAAGTTCTGCTACTGAGTTTGGTGAATAAGCAGGTACATTAGTTATAACTAAATCATTTTTAGTAGCTTGGTCTAAATCAATCATATCAAAACCAGCTGCTCTAGAAGCTATTTGTTTTATTCCAAATTCTTTTAATTTTTCATAAATTATAGCGTCATCAATTGGATTAGTTTGTTGAATAGAAATTCCGTCGTATCCTTTAGCTTTGTCAACAGTCACTGATGATAAGCCTTCTTCAATTGTATCGACTTGAACATTGTTCCCATTCTCCTCAATCCATTTTGCTATTGCAGGTAATTCATGTTCACGTGTACTAAACATTAATATTTTCATATTAAAGCCCCCTTATTTTTTAATAGACAAGCTATTATACAATTAAAAAAGTAATATAAATAAAACACTATAACAATATATTTATATGAGTAGCTCATCTATTATAATAATTATTTATATAATGACAACTTATAGTCAAAATATAAAAAAGCACATAACTATAAATAGCATATAGAAATTAAATAATTAACTAACAATATGCTATTATGATTAAATCATAACATACACTTAGTTAATTTTACAACAATCTAAATGGATAAATTTTCAATCAAATTTAAATGAAATATATATTTAAAAAATAGTGAAAATAAAAAGTCTTGCAAATTGCAACACTCTAGAGGTATTTTGCAATGAAAATTAGATTGATTAATAAAAATATAAAAAAATAAAACATAAGAGAATGTGTAAAAATTAACTATTTGATTAAAAAAATAACTTTTGGCACGATAAATGCTTAACAATATAGGTATCAAAATAAAATTTATCTCAAAAGTTTTTAAAACTTATTATTAGAATTATTAATTATTAAATTAAATTAAATATTATATGATGTTTATAATTATAGGAGGTTGAGTTATGGATAATAAAGCATTACTAAAAGGTGTTAGGGTTGTTGAATTATCAAGTTTCGTAGCAGCTCCTTGCTGCGCCAAATTACTTGGAGATTGGGGCGCAGAAGTAATTAAGATAGAGCCACTTGGTGGAGATGGAATAAGAGTTATGGGTGGAACTTTCAAATCTCCATGTACAGATGAAGAAAATCCAATGTATGAATTAGAGAATGGAAATAAAAAAGGTATAAGTGTAAATGTAAAAACAAAAGAAGGAGTAGAAATAATTCATAAGCTTTTAGCTAAAGCTGATATATTTATTACTAATGTTAGAGAACAAGCTCTTTCAAAAATAGGTCTTACTTATGATCAATTAAAAGATGAATTCCCTGCTCTTATACATGCTCATATACTTGGATATGGAGAAAATGGACCATTAAAAGATAAACCAGGATTTGACTATACAGCATATTTTGCAAGAGGTGGAGTTAGTCAATCTCTTATGGAAAAAGGAACTTCTCCTTGTAATACAGCAGCAGCATTTGGAGATCACTATGCAGGAGTTTCATTAACAGCAGGTATCTTAGCAGCTCTTTACAAAAAACAAATGACAGGTGAAGGGGATAGAGTAACAGTAAGTTTATACCATACAGCACTTTATGGAATGGGAATGATGATTACTACAGCTCAATATGGAAATAAAATGCCTATATCAAGAGCTAATCCAAATAGTCCACTTATGACTACTTATAAATGTAAAGATGGTAAATGGATACAACTTGCATTAATTCAATATAATAAATGGCTTCCAAAATTCTGTAACGTTATAAATAGACCAGAAATAATGGAAGATGAAAGATTCAATGATATAAAAGTAATGCCATTACACGTTGATGAAATGGTTGAAATAGTTGGAGAAGCAATGCTTGAGAAAACATTAGATGAATGGTCAGCATTATTAGAAGAAGCAGACCTTCCATTTGAAAAAGTTCAAAGTTGTGAAGATATACTTGAAGATGAGCAAGCTTGGGCAAACGATTTTCTATTTAAAACTAAATATGCAAATGGAAATGAAGGTGTGTTAGTAAACGGGCCAGTTAAGTTTAAAACTATGGGAATAAAAGAATATACACCAGCTCCAAGAGTAGGAGAGCATACAGAAGAAGTTCTTAAAGAGTTAGGTTATACAGAAGAAGAAATATTAAACATGGTTAACTCTCAAGCTGTTAAGTTAGATGATTCAAAAGAGCTAGTTTAGAGATAAAAAGGGGCGCTCAAAATGTACACAATGGGATTAGATATAGGGTCAACTGCATCTAAAGGACTTATTTTAAAAGATGGAAAAGAAATAGTAGCTTACTCTACAATATCTTCAGGAACTGGAACTAGCGGGCCTGCTAGAGTTCTTGAAGATTTGTATAAAAAGCTTAATATAAAAGGTTCTGATATTCAAAATACTGTAGTAACTGGTTATGGGCGTATGAAATACGCTGAAACTCATAAACAAATAAGTGAATTAAGTTGTCATACTAAGGGTGTAAAATTTTTAGTACCTACAGCTAGAACAGTAATAGATATCGGAGGGCAAGATGCTAAAGCACTTAAGTTAGATAATAACGGGGTTATGTTAAACTTCCTAATGAACGATAAATGTGCAGCAGGTACTGGTAGATTTTTAGATGTTATGGCAAAAATCGTTGAAGTGGATGTATCTGATCTTGGAGATATATCAATGAGATCTCAAAATGAAGTATCCATAAGTAATACATGCACAGTTTTTGCAGAATCAGAAGTTATATCACATTTATCAAATGATATAGCTATAGAGGATATAGTTGCAGGAATACATACTTCAGTTGCTAAAAGGGTTGCCAGTTTGGTAAAGCGACTTGGAGTTAAAGAGGATGTAGTTATGGTTGGAGGAGTTGCTAAAAATTCAGGCGTCGTTAAAGCTATGGAAAGAGAGTTAGGGACTAATATAATAGTTCCTGAGATACCTCAACTTACAGGTGCCTTAGGAGCAGCTATATATGCCTACAATGAAACAAAAAAATAATAGTAAAGAGGGATGAAAATGTCTGAAAAAAAAGATGCTAAAACAGTAATAAATGAGCTCTTAGCTCAACAGTATGCAAATGCTTTTAAAGCTAAAGAAGAAGGTAGACCTGTTGGTTGGTCAACTTCAGTATTTCCTCAAGAATTAGCAGAGGTATTTGATTTAAATTTATGTTATCCAGAAAATCAAGCAGCAGGAGTAGCTGCAAAAAAAGAATCATTAGATTTATGCGAAAGATCAGAAGCTCAAGGGTATTCTATAGATTTATGTGCTTATGCTAGAACAAATTTTGGTTTTTTAGAAAAAGGAAAAAGTGATACTTTAGATATGCCACAGCCAGACTTTTTACTATGTTGCAACAATATATGTAACCAAGTAATAAAATGGTATGAAAATATATCAAAAGAGTTAAATATACCTATGATAATGATAGATTTACCTTTCAATGATGAAGATCATGTTACAGATGAAAGGGTTGAATATATAAAAGCTCAATTCCAAGAAGCTATAACACAACTTGAAAAAATATCAGGCAAAAAATTTGATCCTAAAAAGTTTGAAGATGTAATGAAGACATCTGCTGAGAATGGTAGACTTTGGAAATACTCAATGAGTTTACCTGAAGGTTCAAATCCATCTCCAATGAATGGATTTGATTTATTCACTTATATGGCAGTAATCGTTTGTGCAAGAGGTAAAAAGGAAACTACAGAAGCATTTAAACTTTTAATAGATGAATTAGAAGAAAATAAGAAAAATAAAGTCTCTACATTTAGAGGAGAAGAAAAATATAGAATAATGATGGAAGGAATTCCTTGTTGGCCTTATATAGGATATAAAATGAAAACACTAGCTAAATATGGCGTTAATATGACAGGTAGTGTTTACCCACATGCATGGGCTCTTCAATATGAAGTTAATGATTTAGATGGAATGGCAAGAGCTTATAGTGGAATGTTCAATAATGTTAACTTAGATCAAATGACAGAGTTTAGAGTTAATTCATTAAGAGATGGTAAATGTGATGGAGCTTTCTATCATATGAATAGAAGCTGTAAGCTTATGAGTTTAATTCAGTATGAAATGCAAAGAAAAACTGAAGAGATTACAGGAATACCATCAGCTGGTTTTGATGGAGACCAAGCAGATCCTAGAGGATTTACTAAGGCTCAATTTGAAACTAGAATACAAGGTCTAGTTGAAGTTATGGATGAGAGAAAAAATCTTAACAGAGGTGAAATATAATGGAAGCTATGTTAGCAAGAATGCAAGAGGTAATTGATAATCCAAATGAGGTTATCAAAAAATTTAAAAAAGATACTGGAAATAAAGCTATAGGATGTTTCCCAGTTTACTGTCCAGAAGAAATAATCCATGCAGCAGGAATGTTTCCTGTAGGTATATGGGGTGGACATACTGAATTAGATCTAGCAAAACAGTATTTTCCAGCATTTGCATGTTCAATAATGCAATCATCTCTAGAATATGGACTTAAAGGAGCTTACAATGAACTTTCAGCTGTTATAATACCTGGAATGTGCGATACATTAATATGTTTAGGTCAAAACTGGAAGGTAGCAGTTCCACAAGTACCTTATATAGCTTTAGTTTATCCACAAAATAGAAAACTAGATTCAGGGGTAACATACTTAGTTAATGAATTTAAACATGTAAAAAAAGAATTAGAAAAAATATGTGGTCATGAAATAACAGAAGAAAAATTACATGAAAGTATAGAAGTTTACAATGAACATAGAAGAGTAATGCAAGAGTTTGTAGCGTTAGCTCCTAAGTATTCAAAAACAATAAAACCTTCAGTTAGAAACTTAGTTATAAAAAGCGGATTCTTTATGAGAAAAGAGGAACATACTGATTTAGTTAAAAACCTTATATCTAAACTAAATAAAATGCAAGTTGAAGAATGTACAGGAAGCAAAGTTGTACTTACTGGTATATCACTGGACTCAAAAGATATCTTAGAGATATTAGAAGAAAATAATATAACAGTTGTTGCAGATGATTTAGCTCAAGAATCTAGACAATTTAGAACTTTAGTTCCAGATGGAAAAGATGCTTTAGAAAGATTAGCAAGACAATGGTCAAATGTAGAAGGCTGTTCATTAGCTTATGATCCAGATAAAAAACGTGGTTCTATGATAGCTGATGAAGTAAAAGCTAAAGGAGCAGATGGGGTAGTATTCTGTATGATGAAATTCTGTGATCCAGAGGAATATGATTATCCAGTAGTTAAAAAGGATATAGAATCAAGTGATATTCCTACTTTATATATAGAAGTAGATCAACAGACATCAAACAATGAGCAAGTAAGAACTCGTGTGCAAGCCTTCTCTGAGATGCTTAGCTTCGCCTAAAATTTATATTTGTAACAAGCGAAATCTTTATATTTAATAAACTAAATAGATGCATTGATTATAGGAATTATTTATAAGGATTTCGTTTTTAATAATATCTCATATCAAAAATTTTAGAATATAAAATGGAGGAGAATATGTTATTTAATAAAGAGAAAGAACTTTTAAGAAAAGCAGTAAGAGACTTCGTAAGTAGAGAATTGGCAACTTTACCAGAAGAAATTGATAAAACTGGGGAAATGCCAAGAGAATTATTAGACAAAATGGCCAAAACAAAATATACAAGCGTTACTGTACCTGAAGAATATGGGGGAGCAGGTTCAGATTACGTATCATATGCAATAATAATGGAAGAACTTAGTAGAAGATGCGCATCAACTGGAACTTATGCAACTGCAGCATCATCTCTAGTATCATTACCGATACTTAACTATGGAACTGAAGAACAAAAACAAAAATATTTAAGAGGTATCGCATCAGGTGAAATGATAGGAGCGTTTGGTCTTACAGAACCAGGAGCAGGATCTGATGCTTCAGCACAACAAACAACAGCAGAACTTGATGGAGATTATTATATATTAAATGGAAGAAAAACATTTATAACTAATGCTCCTATATGTGACGTTGCTATAGTAATTGCAGTTACAGATAGATCAAAAGGTCTAAAAGGAACATCTGCATTTATAGTAGAAAGTAAATGGGAAGGATTCTCTCACGGAGCTCATGAAGATAAAATGGGTATAAGAGGAACTCAAACTTCAGACCTAATATTTGAAAATGTAAAAGTACCAAAAGAAAACTTATTAGGAAAAGAAGGTATAGGATTTAAAATAGCTATGAATACTCTTGATGCTGGTAGAATAGGTGTTGCAGCTCAAGCATTAGGTATTGCACAAGGTGCACTTGATGAAGCTATAAAATATACAAAAGAAAGAGTACAGTTTGGGAGAACGCTTTCTAAATTCCAAAATACTCAATTTACTTTAGCTGATATGGAAACAAAAGTAAATGCAGCTAGATGGTTAGTTTATGATGCAGCTGAAAAGAAAGATGCAGGAGTAAATATGACTAAAGAATCTGCGATGGCTAAATACTATGCAGCTGAAATAGCAAATGAAGTTGCTTATAAAGCATTACAATTACATGGTGGATATGGATTTATAAAAGATTATCCAATCGAAAGAATATATAGAGATGCTAGAATAATGTCTATATATGAAGGTACATCAGAAGTTCAAAAAATGGTAATATCTTCAAGCATTTTAAAATAAATTAAACCTTTAAAAATATTTTATACTAGTTAAATGGAGGTAAAGACTTTGAAAATATTAGTTTGCGTTAAACAAGTTCCAGATACTAATGAAGTTAGAATAAATAAAGAGACAGGAACTCTTATAAGAGATGGTGTTCCAAGTATATTAAACCCTGATGATGCAAATGCATTAGAGCAGGCATTAAGATTAAAAGATGAACATGAAGGATCAAAAGTAACAGTAATAACTATGGGACCTCCTCAAGCAGACTTTATGCTTAGAGAGTGTTTAGCTATGGGTGCTGATGAAGCAATCCTTCTTAGTGATAGAGCGTTTGGAGGAGCTGATACTTGGGCAACTTCAAATACAATAGCAGCAGGAATCAAAAAGGTAGGCGATTACGATATAGTATTTGCTGGAAGACAGGCTATAGATGGGGATACAGCTCAAGTTGGACCACAAATTGCTGAAAAACTTGATATACCTCAAGTTACATATGTGCAAGATTTCTCTATAGATGGAGATACAGTAACTGTACAAAGACAATTAGAGGATGGATACGAAGTAATAAAAGTAAAAAAACCTGTTCTTTTAACAGCTGTTAAAGAACTTAATGAACCAAGACATATGTCTGTTGATAAAATAGTAAAAGCATTTAAAACAGAAGTAAAAGTTTGGACTATAGACGATTTAGATGTAAATAGAGAAGAAGTAGGACTTAAAGCATCACCAACAAAAGTATTTAAATCATTTACACCAGATCCAAGAGGTAAAGGGGAAATACTTAAAGGTAATCCAGAAGATATTGTGAATACGGTACTAGTAGGACTAAAACAAAAGCACATTATATAAGTTGGAGGTTAAGATGAATACAAATATAAATGAAAATATAAAAGATTTTAGCTCATATAAAAATGTTTGGGTGTTTGCAGAGCAAAGAGATGGTGCAATAACACCAGTTGTAATAGAATTACTTGGAGAAGGTAGAAAATTAGCTGATGAAATAGGTGTTAACCTATGTGCAATATTATTAGGTAAAAATGTAGATTCTATGGCTAAAGAATTAGTTGCTTATGGAGCGGATACAGTTTATACTGCGGATGATGAATTGTTAGAAAAATTCACAACTGATGCTTATACAAAAGTTATAACTGATGCAATAAATGAATTTAAACCAGAAATAGTACTTTATGGTGCTACTCATATAGGAAGAGACTTAGCTCCAAGAATAGCTTCAAGAGTAAGTACAGGTCTTACTGCAGACTGTACAAAACTTGAAATAGATCCAGATGATAAAAAATTAAAACAAACTCGTCCAGCGTTTGGTGGTAATATAATGGCTACGATTATATGCCCTAACACTAGACCTCAAATGTCTACAGTTAGACCTGGAGTTATGGAAAAAGCAGAGAAAAATGATTCTAGAGATGGAAAAATAGTTCCTATGTCATTTAACTTAAGCAAAGATGATATAAGAGTAGAAGTTATAAAAACTGTTAAGACTAAAAAAGATTTAGTATCTTTAACAGATGCAAATATAATAGTATCTGGAGGACTTGGAATGGGAAGTCCTGAAGGATTTGAAATGTTAAAACAATTAGCTGATAAATTAGGTGGAGTAGTAGGAGCATCACGTGCAGCTGTTGACGCTGGATGGATAGACCACTCTCATCAAGTTGGTCAAACAGGAACTACTGTTAAACCTAACCTGTATATAGCTTGTGGTATATCTGGGGCTATACAACATTTAGCAGGTATGCAAAACTCTGATTTTATTATAGCTATAAATAAAAATGAAACAGCTCCAATACTTGATATAGCAGATTATGGTATAGTAGGAGATGTTAAAGATATAGTTCCATTACTTACAGAAAAACTTGACAGTGTAGATGATTTAATCGAACTAGTTAATGCATAGATTTTATAAAATTAATCTAGTCGTAAAAACTTATATATTATAGTAAACCTAACCAAAATAATCCTTGTGTATAATGTGATTCAATATTATATACAAGGATTATTTAATTTAGCGTCTAAGTATATAATTAGGGCTAAATTTAATTAGTACCAATTACATAAAAATATAAAAAAACATAGAAAATTAGACAAAATGACAAATTTAATAAAAAAATAACAATAAATTTATAATTAATACATTGTAGATGATATAATGTTCTTAGGTAGGAAAATGGTTTTTTATATTTAATAGGGGTGTAATTTACTAAATAAGGAAGGGCTGAATAGAGTGTATAATGATTTTAGGGGCTTTATTAATCACTTAGAAAATCCAGCAATTTTATGCAGTGAAACTGGGGAAATACTAGATTTTAATGCACAAATGAAAAAGATTTTTAATTTTGTTGATGTGGACAAGCCATCAAATATATCTGTTTTGGATAGTACATTTAATGAAAATGACTATTTTTCAAACAATAGAAAAAAAATACAGCTTAGAGATTTAAATATGTTTGTAGACGTTTATTCCATTAGAGATTATAAAAATGAATTACAGTATATTTATTTATTTGAAAAATCTATGATAACAGATAAGGTTGTAGAGGACATAATTGAACATATAGATGAAGTTGTAGTTATATTTAATAAAGATGGTGTTATTGAAAAGATGAACAGCTTATGTGATGAAATATTACCATTTAAAAGAAAAGAAGTTCTTGGGAGAAAAATTGACAAACTAGTTTATATGGGATTAGTAGAAGAACCGATAATACTAAATATGCTAGGAGTTAAGAAAAAAACTTATAAAAATATAGTTTATCCTGGAGGTAAAGTTATAGCATACACAGCAGTTCCTATATGGGATAACAAGGGAGAAGTAAAAGGGGGAGTATTAACTGGTAGAGATATTTCTAGAGTTATAAACTTAGATTCTCCTCACGCGAAAGATTGTACAACAGCCACTAACTCGGAATATATAAGCAAAAGTGAAGTTATGGATAATATAAAAAATGTAGTAAAGAGAGCAGCAGCATCTGATTCTTCTATTTTTATAACTGGAGAGTCTGGTGTAGGAAAAGAAATTATAGCTAGAAAAATATGTAAGTATAGTCATAGAAGGGATAAACCATTTATAGCAATTAACTGTGGTGCAATTCCTAATGAGCTCCTAGAATCAGAGTTTTTCGGATATGAAGAAGGTTCTTTTACTGGAGCTAAAAAGTCTGGGAAAAAAGGTCTTTTTGAGCAAGCAAATGGAGGTACTATATTTTTAGATGAAATAGGCGAATTGCCACTTCAAATGCAAAAAAAATTACTTAGAGTTATACAAGAAAATACGATTACTAGAGTTGGAGGAACTAAACCCATAAAAATTGATGTAAGGTATGTAAGTGCTACTAATATTTCAAATGAGGATTTACATGATAATTTGAAGTTTAGACAGGATTTATATTATAGACTTAGTGTTATACCTATAAAAATACCTCCATTAAGGGAAAGAAAAGAAGACATAATGCCTTTGGTTGAATATTTCTTAGATTTATACAACACTAAATATAATAGAGAAATAAGCATTTCTCCTAAGGTTATGGAATTGTTAAATAATCATTCATGGCCTGGAAACATAAGAGAACTGAAAAATATTATCGAAAGGTTTGTTGTTTTATCAGTTAAAAATACGATAGGAGAAGATGAGTTTAATATGCTAATAAATTTAGATGATTTATCTAAGGAAAACGACTTAAAATCTCCAATAGTTGTAAATGGTATTGTAAATTTAAATGAAGCATATAAAATAGTAGATCAAATAATTATACCTAGAGCAATAGATAAGTATGGTTCTATTACACAAGCATCAAAACAAATAGGGATAGATTCTTCTACTATACATAGAAAAATAAAAAGTGGATATTTAAAATTGTAAAAAATAATTATAGTAGTTGCGAAGCCTAAATGATTCTGCTATCATTATGGTATAAGTACATATGATTCAAAGAGGCCATGAAGGTTTTAAAACTTTCATGGTCTTTTTTGTTTTATTAGTACAAAAAAAACTCTATATAAAATAGATAGACTTTAACACTATCTATTCCCTTTTATAAGATGCTATATAGCATCTTTTTCTTTTTTAAAAAAATTTATTTTTAAATCATTATTGTAAATAGAGTTTGCAAAGCTCTTACAAAAATATGATAGGAAAGTAGGGTCTTTAAATGCTACATCCTTTATAATTGACACAGGTATTCCTATAAAAATACATTCATCTAAAGCTCTTAAACTATATTCAAATTTATTTTCTGTAAATATTTCCAAAGAGCCAATAATATTTAAATTATTTATAGAAGATTTAAGTATATTATTATTATCAAAAGAATTTTCTAATTTAATAGTAGTTCCCTCCACGAGAAAATATAAGTAATCGGGAGTTGTATTTTTAAGAACTATAAGTTCATTTTTATTAAAACAATGAAGTTCCATATGAGAGTTCAAATTTACATCAAACATATTATTTATTTTATAATTTTCAATATAATATCTTAAACTATCGTCATGATGAAGTTTAAGCATAAAATCACCCCTTAAAAAATATTATCATATTGAAAGTATTAACTTATATTTGAAAATATAAACTATGATATATAAATAAAAAACAGGTCAATTGTTCAAATTTATAATTTGGAAATTATATACATCAAAAGCTTGTAATTCCTAAGAATTAAAAATTAAAAACTGGACAATATATTATTAAATAAATACACAAAACACCTCAGTGATGGCATTCTAATATATAGTGTATTTATATAAAATAGATTAAGTCCTTTAATTATTTAATAATTAAAGGACTTTTATTTTTAAGATAAAATATAATTAACTATTAGATATGGGAGGAGATACTTTATGAAATTATTAGTTACAAATAAATATGAGGATAATGAAATAAATAAATTGATAGATTTAGGATATGAAGTAATATATATGAAGGAATCTAAGGCTGAAGTAAATAATGAAAATAAAGATATTGAAGTAATAGTAGGTTATAATCCGTTTAACACACTTGATATATCGAAACTAGAAAATTTGAAACTAATTCAATTAAGTAGTGTTGGAATAGATCAAATACCAAAAGATGAAATTATAAAAAATAATATTACGGTATGTAATAACAAAGGAAATTATAGTATTCCTATGGCGGAATATATAGTTATGTATATTTTAAATGTATATAAAAACACAAAACAAATGTATGAAAACCAAGCACAAAAGAAGTGGAAATTAGCTATAAACTTAGAAGAACTAACTGATAAAAAAGTAATGTTTATAGGAACTGGTACAATTGCAAAAAATGCTGCTGATAGGTTAAAAGCATTTGGAGTATATGTTTATGGAGTTAATACAGATGGTAGAGACGTTGTAGGATTTGATGAATGTATATCTATAGGAAATATAACCGAAGGGTTAAAAAAATGTGATGTAGTAGTTATTACTTTGCCATCAACAAAAGAAACTAGAGGAATGATTAATGATGAAAAATTAAAAACTATGAAAGATGGATCAGTGATTATAAATGTTGGTAGGGGAAACATAATAAATGAAAATGATTTAATCAATAATATAAGTAAGTTTAAAGGTGTTTGTTTAGATGTATTTGAAAGTGAACCATTAAATAAAGAAAATAAACTTTGGGAATTTGAAAATGTAACTATAACCCCTCATAATTCATGGATATCTGATAAAAATAGAAGTAGAACATTTAATACTATATATGAAAATTTAAAGAATTATATAAACAAAAAAGAGCTTAAAAACGTTGTAAATATTCAAAAAGGATATTAATAGTTTAGTTGTAATTTTAAGAAGGAAATTATGGTATACTAAGATAGTATTGCATTGAAATTAGTACGATTTACATAGATTTTAAAAGAGGTGATTTATATGGACATAAAAACTAGAATGGATGAATTGATAGATCAAATAAACTATCATAGCAATAAATATTATAATGATGATGCTCCTGAGATATCAGATTATGAATATGATAATTTAATGAAAGAACTTATAAAAATTGAAGAAGAAAATCCTCAAATAAAAAGAGCTGATTCACCAAGTAGTAGGGTAGGAGGTAAGCCTTTAGATAAATTTACGCAAATAACACATAAAATACCTATGCTTAGTTTATCAAATGCTTACTCAGATAAGGATTTAAAAGATTTTGATAAAAGAGTAAGAGAATTAGCTGATGATAGTGTTGAATACGTAGTTGAATTTAAAATAGATGGATTATCAGTTGGATTAACATATAAAAATGGAGTTTTTGAAAAGGGAGCAACAAGAGGTAATGGAGTAGTTGGAGAAGATATAACAGAAAACTTAAGAACAGTAAAGACTATACCTTTAAAAATTAATGATACAGAAGAAGTTGTAGTAAGAGGAGAAGTATATATATCTAAGGAAAATTTCGAAAAAATAAATGAATTACAAGAAGAACAAGGACTTCAATTATTTGCTAACCCTAGAAACTTAGCAGCAGGAACTTTAAGACAGTTAGATTCTAAGTTAACAGCTAAAAGACCTTTAGATATATTTATATTTAACCTAGAGTATATTGAAAATACAAATTTAAAAAGTCATAGTGAATCATTAGAATATCTTAAAAACTTAGGATTCAAGGTTAGTACAGATTACAAAGTTTGTTCAAATATAGAGGGAGTTATAAAGCATATTGAATATTGGACAGAAAATAGATCAAAACTACCGTTTGAAATAGATGGAATGGTTATTAAAGTTAATGATTTACAACAAAGAGATATTATGGGTTATACAGCTAAAAGTCCAAGATGGGCAATTGCATATAAATTCCCTGCAGAGCAAAAGAAAACGAAGCTTATAGATATTATAGTTGAAGTTGGTAGAACAGGAACTATAACGCCTACAGCTATACTTGAACCAGTTAGATTAGCTGGAACAACAGTTTCTCGTGCAACTTTACATAATGAAGATTATATAAATGAAAAAGACATAAAAATTGGAGATACAGTTTTAGTTCAAAAAGCCGGAGATATAATACCACAAGTAGTTCAAGTTGTTAAAGATGATAGAGATGGAAATGAAATAGAATTTAAATTCCCTGATAAATGTCCTGTATGCTCAGAGCCTACTGTTAGATTAGAGGGAGAAGCTGCAGTAAAGTGCATTAATATTAGTTGTCCAGCTCAAATTAGAAGAGGAATAATACACTTTGCTTCAAGAGATGCAATGAATATAGAAGGACTAGGAGAATCTATAGTTGGATTATTACTAGATAACAATATAATTAAAGATATAGCTGACCTTTATTACATAAAAAAAGAAGATGTAATAAATTTAGAAAGAATGGGCGAAAAATCAGCTGAAAATTTAATTAAAGCAATAGAAAAATCTAAACAAAATGAACTATATAGATTAATAAATGGATTAGGTATTAAATATATAGGAGTTAAAGGTGCAAAAGTTTTGGCTAAAAGTTTTGATAGTTTAGATGAAATAATAAATGCAGATGCAGTTCAGTTAACTAATCTTGAAGAATTTGGAGATATAATGGCAAACAGTGTTGTTGAGTTCTTTAAAGAAGAAAAAAATATGACGGTTATAAATAAATTAAAAGATGCTGGGGTTAATACAGAATCTATAAAAAATAAAGATGAGTCTATAGTTAATATTTTTGAAGGAATGAAGATTGTATTAACAGGTACTTTACCTACTTTAAAAAGAAATGATGCAAAAGAAATGATTGAGGCAAGAGGAGGAAAAGCAACTTCTAGTGTAAGTAAATCTACAACATTTGTTTTAGCTGGAGAAGAAGCAGGATCAAAGCTTACAAAGGCTAACGAATTAGGAGTCAAAGTTATTGATGAAGCTAAGTTTTTAGATATATTAAACTTAAGCTCAAAAGAAGAAGTTCAAGAAGTTATTAAGTAAAAATATTGGGGAAATTATATTAATAAATAACTACTATTTAGGGTTAAATAATGCTAATATATTATAGTATATACAATATTTAAGTTACAGTTCGGGTAAGTTAATTAGTGTGAATTTGCTTTAAAAAATGTTTGAAAGAGGTAATATAAATGACGAGAATTGATGGTAGAAAAAATGATGAAATAAGACCAGTTAAAATAACTAGAAACTTTACTAGATATGCAGAGGGATCTGTATTAATTGAAATGGGAGAAACTAAAGTTATCTGTACAGCTTCTATAGAAGATAAAGTACCTCCTTTCTTAAGAAATTCAGGAACTGGATGGATAAATGCAGAGTATTCTATGTTACCAAGATCTACACACCAAAGAAAAATAAGAGAGTCATCAAGAGGTAAAGTTGATGGAAGAACTCAAGAAATACAAAGATTAATAGGAAGAGCTATAAGATCAGTTATAGATTTATCTAAAATAGGAGAAAGAACTATATGGGTAGACTGTGATGTAATCCAAGCTGATGGAGGAACTAGAACAGCATCTATAACAGGAGCTTTTGTAGCAGTAGCAGAAGCTTTATATTCTTTATATGAAAAAAAACAAATAAAAACTTTACCTATAAGAAACTTTGTATCAGCTATAAGTGTAGGTATAGTTAATGGAGAGCATGTTTTAGATCTATGCTATGAAGAAGATTCAAATGCACATGTTGATATGAATGTTATAATGACAGACAAAGGTGAATTTGTAGAGGTTCAAGGAACAGGAGAAGAATCTCCATTTACTAGAAAAGATTTAAATGCATTACTTGAATTAGGAGAAAAAGGAAATAAAGAGCTTATTAAAGTTCAAAGAAAAGCATTAGGGAAAATAGCAAGTGAAGTTCTTGGAGAAGAAATTCCAGATGAAGTTGTTATAGCTACAAATAATGCTCATAAATTAGAAGAAATTTCAGCTATACTAAATGATTTTGATTGTAAAATATATTCTCTTAAAGATGTGGATTTAGCAGGAATAGAAATAGTAGAAGATGGTCATACATTTGAGCATAATGCTCTTATAAAAGCTAGAACTATAGCTAAAGCTACAAATATGGTAGCAGTTGCGGATGATTCTGGTCTTGAAGTGGATGCTTTAGGTAAAAAGCCAGGGGTTTACTCAGCTAGATATGCAGGAGAAAATGCAACTGATGAGCAAAATAGAGAAAAACTTGTAAAGGCTATGAAAAATGTGCCTATGAGTCAAAGAACAGGAAGATTTGTATCAGCTATAGCTGTAGTATTCCCAAGTGGAAAAGAGTTTGTAGTAAGAGGAACTTGTGAAGGAACTATAGCATTTGAAGAAAAAGGTGAAAATGGATTTGGATATGATCCATTATTTATAGTGAATCAATATAATAAGACATTTGGAGAATTACCTAGTTCAATAAAAAATTCAATAAGTCACAGAGCAAATTCTTTAAAACTTATGAAAGATGAATTTAATAAAAGGATAGTGAAGTAATGAAAATTGGGGTAATAAGTGACACTCATAGAATGAATAGGTTTATAGATAAAACTATTCCATATTTAAAAGAATGTGACTTAATTATACATGCAGGAGATAATTTTATAGATTCAAAATATATTCATAAGATGACTGGAGTTTCGATGATGGCAGTTAGAGGGAACTGCGATTTTGAAAATACAGAAGATGAATTAGAGTTTGAGATAGAAAATAAAAATATATTTGTTTGTCATGGGGATAAGTATGGCGTTAAATATGGTATTGAACAATTACATGAAAAAGCTAAAAATATATGTGCAGATATTGTTATATTTGGGCATACGCATACACCAGTAATAAAAGAAAAAAATAACATACTATATATAAATCCAGGTAGCATATCATTACCAAGAGGAGTAAATTATAGAAGTTTTGTTATATTAGAAATATCTAGTGATAATGTGAGTATTGATGAGATAAGGTTATAAAAATAATTTAGGGGGATTAGTAAATGGAATTTGTTTTGGGGTATTTACTCATATTTTTGGCTAAATGTTCAGATGTAACATTAGCAACAATTAGGACTATATTTGTAGTAAAAGGTAAAAAGAAACTTGCGTTTTGCATTGGGTTTCTTGAAATTTTAATATACCTATTTGCTATGGATAAAGTACTAGGTGACATGGGGGACATAGTAAAAGTAATGTCATATGCGCTTGGATTTGCAACAGGTAACGTAGTTGGAATCACACTTGAGGAAAAACTTGCAATAGGATTAATAACAGCTCAAGTTTTCACTGGTGAAGATGTAGATCAATTTGCAGAGTACTTAAGACAGCATGGTTTTGGAGTTACTGTCATAGAAGGTAGAGGAAGAGAAGGCGTAAAGTATATACTACAAGTTGTTTTAGATAGAAAGCACCTTCATAATTTCCAAAATACTATAAATAGTTATGATTCTAGGGCATTTGTAGCAGTATCTGAAATCAAGAACGTCAGAGGTGGATATTTTGGTCGAAATGCGATGAAATAAGGCGCTTTTCAAAGCCAGTTCATATCAATGCGGTACTTGTAAATAAAAAAAAGAATGTGTTATAATAAAATAGTAAAATTATAGTAACGAAATCTATTATACTATATATAAAAGAATACATAATCAATAGGAGGATTAATAATAATGAAAGCAGAATTACTTAAGAAAGAAGGTAACAAAGTTACTTTTAAACTAACAGTTGATAATGATAAATTTGAAGGTGCAGTAACAAAAGCTTACAACAAAAACAAAGGTAAATTTAATATACCAGGATTTAGAAAAGGTAAAGCGCCTAAGCAAATAATAGAATCTCAATATGGAAAAGGAGTATTCTACAACGATGCTATAGATATGTTATTCCCAGAAATATATCCATCAGCTTTAGAAGAGTTAAACATAGATCCAATAGATAGACCTGACTTAGACATAGAAGAAATAAGCAAAGACAACGGATTAGTAATGGTTGTTAATGTAGAAGTTAAGCCAGAGTTCGAACTTGGATCATACAAAGGTATAGAAATAGCAAAACCTGACTATACTGTAAATGAAGATGAAGTAACTTTAAGATTAGATGAAATGAGAAACAAAGCTTCAAGATTAGTAGATGTTGAAGGTAGAGCTATAGAAAATGGAGACAATACTGTTATAGACTTCGAAGGATTTGTAGATGGTGTTGCTTTTGAAGGTGGAAAAGGAGAAGACTATAGCTTAGTTATAGGATCAAACACATTCATACCAGGATTCGAAGAGCAATTAATAGGTAAAAATAAAGGTGAAGAAATAGAAGTAAACGTTGAGTTCCCAGCTGAGTACCATGCTGAAAACTTAGCAGGAAAGCCAGCTACTTTCAAAGTTGTTATAAAGAATGTACAAAGCAAAGAATTACCAGAATTAAATGATGAATTTGCAGCTGATACAACAGAATTCAATACATTAGAAGAATTAAAGAGTGATTTAAAAGCTAAAGTAGAAGAAGAAGCTAAAAATAGAGCAGATGCTGAAATGAGAAATTCTTTAGTTGAAAAAATATCTGAAGGTACAGAAGTAGAAGTTCCAAATGCAATGGTTGAAACTCAAATAGATAACATGTTAATGGAACTTAACTACCAATTACAATACCAAGGATTACAATTAGAGCAATTATTACAAATGACTGGAAGATCAATAGAAGATTTAAGAAATGAAAAGAGAGAAGAAGCTACAAAGTTAGTTAAATCATCTTTAGTATTAGAAGCTATAGCTAAAGCTGAAAATGTAGAAGTTTCTGAAGCTGATGTTGAAGCTGAAGTTGAAAAAATGGCTAAAATGTACAATATGGAAGTTGAAAAAATAAAATCAGTAATGAGACCAACTGACTTAGAAGATATAAAAGGTCAATTAAAAATAAGAAAAACAATAGATTCATTAGTTGATAGTGCTAAATTAGTTTAATCATTATAGGTATATTTCATACAGTAGCTGTTACAGCTACTGTATATTGTATATATAGATAATTATGATAGGGGGTATAATCCATGGCATTAGTACCTGTAGTAGTAGAACAAACAGGAAGAGGAGAAAGATCTTACGATATATATTCAAAACTTCTAAAAGATAGAATAATATTTTTGGGTGATGAAGTAAATGATGCTACAGCAGGACTTGTAGTAGCTCAGTTATTATTCCTAGAGGCAGAAGACCCAGATAAAGATATACACTTATATATAAACTCTCCAGGAGGAAGTATAACGGCTGGTATGGCAATATATGATACTATGCAATATATAAAACCAGATGTATCAACTATATGTATAGGAATGGCTGCATCTATGGGAGCATTCTTATTAGCAGCAGGAGAAAAAGGAAAAAGATATGCACTTCCAAATAGTGAAATAATGATACATCAACCACTAGGAGGAACAAGAGGGCAAGCTACTGACATAGAGATACATGCAAATAGAATAGTAAAAATGAAACAAACGTTAAATTCTATATTAGCTGAAAGAACAGGTCAGCCTATAGAAAAATTAAAAATGGATACTGAACGTGATAACTTCATGAGTGCTGAAGAAGCTAAACAATACGGCTTAATAGATGAAGTAATTACTAAAAGACCGTAGATAAGAGAGGTGTTAATATGTCAAAATATGAAGATAAGAGACAATTAAAATGTTCATTCTGCGGTAAAAACCAAGAACAAGTTAGAAGACTTATTGCAGGTCCAAATGTATATATATGCGATGAATGTGTTGAATTATGTGATGAGATAATTCAGGAAGAAGTTGAAGAAACAACAGAAGAGGAAACTGTAAATTTACCGAAACCAAAAGAAATGATGAACACTCTTAATGATTATGTAATAGGACAAGAAAAAGCTAAAAAAGCTTTATCAGTAGCTGTTTACAATCATTATAAAAGAATCTATGGAAAAAACAAAGGAACTAACAAAGATGTTGAGATACAAAAAAGTAACATACTTTTATTAGGACCTACTGGATCAGGAAAAACGCTTCTTGCTCAAACACTAGCTAAAACTTTAAATGTTCCATTTGCAATGGCAGATGCAACATCACTAACTGAAGCTGGATATGTTGGAGAAGATGTTGAAAATATATTATTAAAGCTTATACAAGCAGCGGACTTTGATATAGAGAAAGCTGAAAGAGGTATAATATATATAGATGAGATAGATAAGATAGCTAGAAAATCAGAAAATCCATCTATAACTAGAGATGTTAGTGGAGAAGGTGTTCAACAGGCTCTACTAAAAATCTTAGAAGGAACTGTAGCTAATGTTCCACCACAAGGTGGAAGAAAGCATCCACACCAAGAGTTCTTAAAGCTAGATACTACTAATATACTATTTATATTAGGAGGAGCCTTTGATGGAATAGAAAGAATAATTCAAAAAAGAGGCGGCGAAAAAACACTAGGATTTGGAGCTAAGATAGAAAGTAAAAAAGATATGGACCTTGGAAAAATTTATGCACAAGTTCAAACAGAAGACTTACTTAAATTTGGTATAATACCAGAATTTATAGGTAGAATTCCTGTAGTTGCAACTTTAGAATTATTAGATGAAGATGCACTAGTAAGTATACTAAAAGAGCCTAAGAACTCTTTAGTAAAACAATTCCAAAAATTATTTGAATTAGATGGAGTTGAACTTGAATTTGAAGATGCTGCACTTAGAGCAATAGCTAAAAAAGCTATTGAAAGAAATACGGGTGCAAGAGGTCTAAGAAGTATTGTTGAAAATATAATGATGGATATAATGTATGAAATACCATCTAGAGATGATATAAAGAAAATAATACTGACAGAAGAGTCTGTTAAACAAGATTCTGATCCAGTTATTGTTTTAAAAGATGAAGAAGAAAGTGCATAAAAAAAGGAGCTAATTAAGCTCCTTTTTATTTTAAAAAAAAGATAATAAAATACCTATGCATCCATATATAAACACGATGGCTATTGAGCCAACTTTTTTTGTGTATAATAAGTAAAATGCTGATATAAAAGCTATAATATCATAAAGTCCCCAGGTTATTCCTGTAGCAGACGAAAATACTGCCGATAATATAAAACCTAAGGTTATTGGACGTAAAACAGAAAGAATTTTTTCAACTTTTTCATTATCTTTAAATTTATCAAATAGGCTTGCAATTATTGTAAGACCTATTACTGAAAATAATACAACACCAATACTTGAAGCTAAAGATCCCCAAAAACCGCCTGCTTTAAATCCTATAAAGGTAGCACTATTTATAGCGATAGGACCTGGAGTAGATTGGGATAATGCCAATAAATCTAAAAATTCTTTGTTTGTAATAAAGTGGTATTTATCTATAAATTCTTGTTGAATAAATGGAAGCATAGCATAGCCTCCACCAAAACTAAAACTACCTATTTTAAAGAATATTAGGAATAACATTAAGACTTTTGACATAGAGCGTAAACACCTCCTAATATTATTAAATATATTGGACTGATATTAAATACACCTACACAAAAGAATGATATAATTAAAAATGATATATTTTTCTTAGATTTGGGTAATTTATTAAACATATTTACAAATGAGTAAAGTATTAAAGCTATAACGACTGGATTTACTCCAGAAAAGAACCCATTTAAAATATCTGAGCTTTGGTTGTTGAAATAAAAATATGATAATACTAATACTATACAAAATGATGGAAGTATTGAACCTAATGTACAAACTAAAACACCTGGAATTTTATAAAGCCTGTAACCTAATAAAATAGAGATGTTTGCGCCTAATACACCTGGATAGCTTTGGGCGATAGATAGATAGTCAATAAACTCTTGTTGAGTTAATAGATTTTGCTTTGTGACAAGCTCATCTTCTATCAAAGGAACCATAGCATAACCACCACCAAAGGTAAATGCACCTATTTTTAAAAATGTTAAGAAAAGTTTAAACATAAAATCCTCCACATTAAAATTTGGTATATAAGTAATATTATTATAACATAATAGTAATAAATGGATGGAAATGATTAAGAAATAGCTAATGTTGTTGAAAATTCAATTATGTAAATATATAATAAATAAAGTGACGCAATCTAGCATTTGGAAGGAGTGATGTTAGCATGGATAAAAATTATACTATAATAGAACGTGAATTACCGTTAATCCCGCTAAGAGGATTGGCTATATTCCCATATATGATACTAAGCTTTGATGTAGGTAGAGAAATTTCTCTAAAGGCATTAGATGAAGCTATGGCTGATGATGAAATGATATTCTTAACAGCTCAAAAAGATTCATCAATAGATATACCTACAGAGGATGACTATTATCATACGGGTACTATATGTAAAGTAAAACAACTGGTAAAATTACCAGGAGAAGGGGTTAGAGTACTAGTTGAAGGTATATCTAGAGGAACTATAACAGAGTTTGTGCAAGACGAACCGTATATAAAAGTTGCTATAGAAGAAGCTGTTTATGATGTTGAAAGCATAAATGAAGATAAAGAGGTACAAGCAACTGTTAGAAATGTATTTGATGCTTTTGAAGAGTATATAAATATAAGTAATAGAGTTTCACCAGAAATTCTTATAAATCTAGCTGAAATGGATAATGAAAATAGATTTGTAGATACAATAGCTGCAAATATGTTCTTAAAACCAGATCAAAAACAAGCAATATTAGATGAATTTGATATTCAAGCTAGACTAGAATTAATTCTAAGAACATTATTAGAAGAAATTGAGTTATTAAAAATAGAAAAGAAAATAGCTTTAAAAGTAAAGAAAAGTATGAACAAAGTTCAAAAAGAATATTATCTTAGAGAACAGCTAAAAGCTATACAAAAAGAATTAGGAGAAGATGAAGATATAGATTCTGAAACAGATGAATATAGAAAAAAACTTCATAAGATGAAAGCTTCTAAAGAAACTAAAGAAAAGATATCAAAAGAAATAGATAAGTTCTCTAAAATTTCTCCTATGGCTCCTGATTTAGCTGTAAGTAGAACTTACTTAGATACTATATTCTCACTACCTTGGAATAAAGAAACTAAAGATAAGTTAGATATAAAAAGAGCTGAAGAAATATTAAATGAAGAACATTATGGTTTAGATAAAGTAAAAGAAAGAATAATAGAATACTTAGCAATTAGACAATTATCAAAGAGTCTAAAAGGGCCTATATTATGTTTAGTTGGACCTCCAGGTGTTGGTAAAACATCTATAGCTAAATCTATAGCAAATTCACTAGATAGAAAATTCGTTAGAATTTCTTTAGGTGGAGTTAGGGATGAAGCCGAAATAAGAGGACATAGAAGAACTTATGTAGGAGCTCTTCCAGGAAGAATAGTTAATGGATTAAAAGAAGCAAAAACTAAAAATCCTGTATTCTTATTAGATGAAATAGATAAGATGTCATCAGACTTTAAAGGAGATCCAGCAGCAGCTATGCTAGAGGTTTTAGATCCAGAGCAAAACAAAGACTTTGTGGATCACTACTTAGAAGTTCCTTTTGATTTATCTAAAATACTATTTGTTACAACTGCAAATACATTAAGTACTATACCAAGACCATTACTTGATAGAATGGAAATAATAGAGATATCAGGTTATATTGAAGAAGAAAAATTAAATATAGCTAAAAAATATTTATTACCAAAACAAATAAAAGAACATGCTTTAAAAGAAGAGTTTATAAAAATAGATGATGAAACTATGCTTGAAATAATAAGTAGCTATACAAGAGAAGCAGGAGTTAGAGGTTTAGAGAGAACTCTTGGAACAATATGTAGAAAAGCTGCTAGAAAATATGTAGAAGATGAATCTATAGAAGAGATAGTAGTAAATAAAGATAATTTAGAAGACTACTTAGGAAAACAAAAAGTAAGACATCAAGTTGCAGGTAAAGAGCCAGAGGTTGGAGTTGTTACAGGACTAGCATGGACAGCTGTTGGAGGAGAAACTTTAACAACAGAAGTAAATGTGTTAAAAGGAAAAGGTCAAATAGTTTTAACAGGAAAGCTAGGAGATGTAATGAAGGAATCTGCTCAAACTGGTATATCTTATATAAGATCTATAGCAGACAGATTTGATATAAATCCAAACTTCTATAAAGAAAATGATATACACATACATTTACCAGAAGGAGCAGTACCTAAGGATGGACCGTCTGCAGGTATAACTATGGCTCTAGGAGTTATATCAGCATTAACTAACATACCAGTTAGAAACAATGTTGCTATGACAGGAGAGATAACTTTAAGAGGTAGAGTCCTAGCTGTTGGAGGAGTTAAAGAAAAACTTCTTGCAGCACATAGAGCGGGTATAACTAAAGTTTTATTACCGCAAGAATGTGAAGCAGACTTAGATGAAATACCTCAAAAGGTAAAAGATGAAATGGAATTTGTTTTAGTAAGCCATATGGACGAAGTATTAGAACATGCATTATTAAGGAACGGTGAAAAAAATGAAAATTAGAAGTGCTGAAATTACAATGAGCGCAGTTAACAAAAGTCAATACCCAGAAGAAGGTATACCAGAAATTGCATTAGTTGGAAGATCTAATGTTGGAAAATCATCGACAGTAAATACTTTATTAAACAGAAGAAATTTTGCAAGAACAAGTCAAACACCAGGAAAGACTAGAACTATAAATTTCTACCTAATAAATGAAGAGTTTTACTTTGTAGACTTACCAGGATACGGATATGCAAAGCTATCTAAATCTGAAAAAGAAAAATGGGGAGTTATAATGGAAAGATATTTACAAGAAAGAGAAGAGCTATGTGCTATTTGCCTACTTGTAGATATAAGACATGAACCTTCAAATGAAGATAAGATGATGTATGACTGGATAAAACACTTTGGATATGATTGTGTAATAGTTGCAACTAAAGCAGATAAAATATCTAGAGGACAATATCAAAAACATTTTAATATAATTAGAAAAAAATTAGAGTTATCAAAAGAAGATAAAATCTTCCCTATATCTGCACTTAAGAAAACAGGTGTTGAAGAATTATGGGCAGAGGTTATAAAACAATATACACACAAAGGCTATGAAATAAGAGTTGATTAATTTAAAGCAACTAAACTCATTGAGTTTAGTTGCTTTTTTATATTTTAAAAACTTTTTTAGTATTTTACTAAGTTCTGGCTAAGCATGATGCCTGCTACATACAGACATTTAAATGGAATGTATTTTTATGTTAATAAATTTTTGGACAAACACAAATAATATAGAAGTTTAATAATTTAATAAAGGCAATAAATTTTTATTTGGAGGGAAGTTTACAATGGATGGTAAAGTAAGAAAAATGTTTCCAGGTGGAAATACATCAAAAGGATTTAAATCATTTTTTGATTATGCAATTCCTAAAGATGTAAACAGAATCTTTTGTATGAAGGGAGGACCTGGAGTAGGGAAATCATCATTAATGAAAAAAGTTGCACAAGAGATGATTTCTAAAGGATACGATGTAGACTTATACCCATGTTCTTCTGATCCAGATTCATTAGATGTTATAGTTATAAAAAAACTAGGTGTTGTTATGCTAGATGCAACAGCTCCTCATATTGTAGATCCTAAAAATCCAGGAGCTATAGATGAAATTTTAGATTTAGGAAGATATTGGGATAGAAAAGCTATTGAATTGAATAAAAAAGACTCTATTGAGTGTAATAAAGAGGTAAGTAGATTCTTCCAAGTTGGATTTAAATATTTTGAAGCAGCGGCTCCGATAGCTTACGAAATACAATCTAAAAATGTAGATTGTATGGACTTTGGGAAAGTAAACTTGTTAACTGCAAATTTACTTCAATCAATATTTGAAAATGTAATTCCTAATGGTGAATATAAAGAACAAATACATTTATTTGGAAGTGCATTATCTCCTTTAGGTCATGTAGAATATACAGATACGATTCTGAAAGATGTAAATAAAATTTACTACCTAGAAGGAGATTTAGGTACGGGGAAATCAACTTTACTAGATAAAGTTGCAAATAAAGCTACAGAAAATGGTTTAGAGGTAGAAATATTCCATGCTCCACTATTACCAGAAAAAATAGAAACTATTTTAATTAAAGATTTAGACTTAGCTATAACAACTAGCAAATTATTTAAAGATAAAAACTTAGAAACTTTAGATTTAAATAGTTATATGGATACTAAAAAACATGATAAGTATGAAGATGAGTTAAGTTATAGTAATAAAGTTTTAAATGATTTAGTTGAATATGGATTGTTAAATATTAAAAGAGCAAAACAACAACATGACTTATTAGAAGAGTATTATGTTCCTAATATGAATTTCTCAGAAGTAAATAAATTAAAAGATATAATAATAGATAGAATTTTAGAATATAAATAAAACAAAAAGAGAGCCTTATTAGGCTCTTTTTTATGCTTAAGTTAATTATTTATATAATTTTATTTATATAAATAGAAGTATTTGAATGTATGAATAAATCCTATATGTTAATAATTGTAGGTAAAGTTAGTATATAGATTATTGGAACACTTAAGAGTCTATATACTAACTTTAAAATAATATAAACAAGTGAAAGGAGAATGAGATAAATTTTAGTATTAGATAAAAAAGCACCATCTACAATAAGAAAAAATTTAGCTATAAAGTATAATGCAATACCGATTGAAATAAGAGAAAATGATTTGGTAGTAGCTATAAACAAAGAAAATATTTATGCATTGCAAGATTTTAGATTGGCAACTAGAAAAAATATAGTTTTTAAACTAGAAGATGAATTGAAAATAAAAGAAGCTATAAAAGTATATTATTCAGATTGTGATATAAATAATGATGACTATTACCAAAGTGTATTAAATGAGATGCTATGTAAAGCGTTAAATTTTAATTCAAGTGATATACATATAGAGCCATTTGAGGATACTCTAAAAATTAGAATGAGAATAGATGGGAACTTAAAAGAAATTTATAACTACTCAAAAGATATGCATATGCAATTAGTTACAGTTATAAAATTAATTGCGGGATTAGATATAGCTGAAAAAAGATTGCCTCAAGATGGGCGTATAGATAAAAAAATTAATGAAAATATATTAGATCTTAGATTATCTACTATACCTACTGTGCATGGAGAAAAAGTAGTTATTCGAATATTAAATAGAAATAAATTTCTAAAGAATAAATCAGAAATTGGATTTTCAAATATTGCTGTAAACAAGATTAGAAATATAGTTAATAGGATGAGCGGTATATTGCTTATAACAGGGCCTACTGGAAGTGGTAAAACAACAACTTTATATTCAATATTAAATGATTTTAAATTTATGGATAAAAATATAGTAACAATAGAAGATCCAGTTGAGTACAAGATAGAAGGTATAAATCAGACTCAGGTAAATACAAAAATAGGATTAACTTTTTCAAAAGGATTAAGGTCGATATTAAGACAAGATCCAGATGTAATAATGGTAGGAGAGATAAGAGATAAAGAAACTGCTCAAATAGCTATTAGAGCTGCTTCTACAGGTCACTTAGTAATAAGTACAATGCATACTAATAATGCGATTGAGTCAGTAAATAGATTGCTAGATATGGGTATACCGAGGTATTTAATTGCATCAACATTAAACGGTATAATATCTCAAAAATTAATCAGGCGTGTATGTAAAAATTGCAGTTATGGAGAAACTATAGAAACAAATATATCTAAATATCTAAAATTACATAAGGATATAAAAGTTAAAAAGGCTAAGGGGTGTAGAGCTTGCAATGGTACTGGATATAAAGGAAGAGTAGCATTGTATGAAATAGTAGAAGTGGATAAAGATATTAGAAGAGCGATAATGAGTCAAGAGAACATAGAAGATATTTATAATACTGCTAGATTAAATAATATGATTACATTTTTAGATAGTTGCTCATATTTAATTAATGAAAACATAACAACAATAGAAGAAATTATAAGTGCTAGAGTCATATTAAATAGAGGTGAAGCAAATGTCTCTATATGAGTGTATAGTATATGATAAGCATGGAAACAGATCAAGGAAAAAATTAAGTTTTGATTCAGAAAAAGAATTAAAAGTATATGCAATAGAAAAAAATTTGAAAATAGCAAATATAAAATTGATAAAAAATAAAAATAACAAAAATTTAAGAGACAAAGACCTATCTGTTTTATGTAATCAATTAGGGATGTTGATTTCATCTGGATGTGAAATTACACATTCTCTAAATACAATTCAATTAAATTGCAGTAAAAAATTAAAACCAATTCTAAAAAGTATAAATTATAATCTTCAAAAAGGAAACCCTATATCATTGTCATTTAAAAATTCAGCTAAGTTTTCCAAGTTTTTTATAAATATGGTTAAAGCAGGCGAAGTAAGTGGTAAATTAGATGAAATCTTAATGAATCTATCTGATTATTATAAAAAAGAATATGAATTTAAAAGAAAACTAATCTTGGCTATGGTATATCCTATAGCATTAATTCTTACATGTATATGTGTAATTTTGTTTACATTAATATATACTGTCCCTAAATTTCAACAATCATTTATTGGAAGTGAAAGTAACTTGCCTCTAACCACTAAGATTTTAATAAATTTTTCTATGAACTTAAGAAATCATTATAAAATAATTTTTTTAATAGTAGGTGCTATTATAGGACTTCTAATTTACATGTTTAAAAAAGAATATAAAGTTAGGATGTATTTTGATAAGAAGCTATTTGAATTTAAATTAACTAGAAATATTATTCAAACTATAGAAGTAAATAAATTCATAAGGTGTATATACATATTGATAAGTAGTGGAGTACAAATTACAAAGGCCCTAGATATATCTTGTGATGTAATAAGTAACAAATATATGGCACAAAAACTAAATATATCAAAAAGCTTAATTCAAAAAGGAAACAGCATAGCATTCTCATTAGATAAGTCACAAGTATTTCCTAAAATAGTTATATCTATGATAGAAGTAGGTGAAGAAACAGGTAAAATGGAACATTGCCTACGAAATATAAATACAAATTATGAAAATAATTTAGACAATTTAACTAGTAAAATAATTAAACTAATAGAACCTATTATTGTTTTAGTTTTAGGATTAGTTATAGGAACTTTACTAGTTTTTATAATGACGCCTGTATTTGATGCAGTAACTTCATTTGAATAAAAATAAATAAAAGGAGAAGTAAAATGAAAATAGATAAGAAGATAATTATGAAAAAAAGAAGAGGGTTCACATTAATAGAACTTGTAATTGTAGTTGCAATACTTGGAGTACTATCAAGCATTGCATTAGTCAAGTTTGGTGATGTTGAAAAAAACAGTAAGATAAATGCAGATTACGTTACGGCTAACAATATAGCTACAGCTGCAAAAATAGCGATTAATAGTGATGTATCTGAAGATGAAATTAGTATAGATTATTTAGTTGAAAATAATTATTTAGAAGGTAAGCCCAAAGTTCAAAGCCAAAAAGATAAAAACTTTAAAGTATATACAGAAAATGAAGATATAAAGGTGAAAGTAGACGGACAAACTTTTTATCCTAAAAACGAACAAGAATAAAGTATAGAGGTGATAAAAATAAAAACATTAACTTTAGAGATAAAAGAAAATACAATTAAAATGCTTGTTATAGAAAAGTATTTTGGCTATGTTAAATTTATAAATATGAAAACTTTTGAGTTTAATCAAATAGACCGAAATGGATTGATTTTAGATATCAACAAGTTAAGTAAAATAATAAAAAATGAATTAAATAATTTTAAAATACCATGTAGAAGAATATCTTTTGCAGTTCAAAATGAAAGTATAATAAATAGGAATGTTAAAGTAATAAACACTGGGTACAAGGGTGATATAAAGGGGCTTATAGCATATGAGTTAAGTGAATATCTGCCTATAAATATTAAAGATTATATACTAAAGTACAACATATTAAAGCAAGAAGAAGATTACCTAGATGTACAGGCTATACTTATGCCAATATCCCTTATGAAAAGCTATAGAGAATTAGCTAAATCATTAAAATTTAAGCCTATAAGCTTAAGTGTTAATTTTGATATATTAAATAGACTTATATATAACGAAGATGTTGAAATAGAAGGAGAAAATAATTTGATTTTAGATATAGGAAGACAATACACCAATGTAAATTTAATAAAAAATAAACTTATTATAAACTCATACACGTTAAATAATATGGATGTATATGAGTTTTTGAATAATGAAATTGAAAATAATTATGGGAAAATATATTACTACGGGTTTCAAAACTGTGAACTTATAAAAAATTTAAATACAAAGTTTAAGCTAAATAAACTTTTTTTAAAAGATGCAAAACAAGATGAATTAAATAATTTTATTAATAATATAGGATTGATATAGTTATGAAAAATGAAAAAATATTAAACTTTTTTTACGAAGATGAGAAATTTTATAATAAAGAAATAGATAAAGAAAAATTAATACTAATTAGCATTATAGTATTTACAATTGTAATCAATTTAAATAAATTTTATAAAATTCAAAAGTTAGAAGAAAACGTGACAGAAAGAAAATCTGTTTTAAATTGTACTGAACAAAATAAAGAAACTTCAAATATAAAACAAACCACATCAAAACTATCTAGTATACTGAATTTAATGGATGCTAGTGAGTTGAAAAGTGTAGAAATGAAAAATAAAAAATTAAAATTTAAAGGTGAAGCCAATGACTTTGAAAAAATAAAAAATTACTTAGATATAGTTAAGAAAATAGCAAATACAAAAGAAACTAATATAGATTTTATAAATAACAATGAAAACATATATGAATTTGAAATAAGTAGCTTTTAGGAGTTAATAATGAAAATAAATAAAAATAAAATAAATATAAGTATTTTTTTAGTATTATTCTTAGTCTTGAACTTTAATTTTGTATATTTAAAATTAGATAAAAAAGAAAAATTGTTATCTAATCAAATTAAGGTTATAAAAAAGTTAGAAAATGAAAAAGAAGAAAAATTTAAAAATAGATATAGGGAAGATGTGGTCATAAGTTTGCAGAAACAATTTAAAGATATAGCTACAATAAAATATATCAAGACAGATTTAAATAGTAATAATGAAATAGAGCTAGAAGGTGAAATAAATGGAGATAGAAATTTAATATATAAAAGTATTGAAAGCATAAATAAATCAAAGAAAAAAATAAGTGTAAATAGTATAAATATAACAAAAATGGATGAAAATATTATAGATTGCAAATTTAAAGTAAAAGTGATATAAAAGGTTTTCCTATGTTTTGTGTAGAATATTTAATATATAAGAATATTCTACAAATTCTTAAGGGGGACTCCAATGGATAATAATATACTTTTTTTAAACAATTATATAAATGATATAGAATATGATTTTCTTAAAAATGGAAACACAAAGTATACTTACATATGTAAAAAGTTTTATGGTGTAGATATAGAAAAGATAAGCATACATATTTGGACATTAAATATAATGGATGAATTTAGTCAAGTAATTAATGAAAAGTGTAAAGACATACATAACATAGAGAAAATATCTAAAGATGTTTATGATTTAATAAAGACGGATAGGAAAAAAGTTATATTGTATTCATATTTAAAAGGGCATTTGTTGGGATACAACAATTACATTTTAATAAAAGAATTTAAAAATATAAATAAGGATATTAATGAAGCAGATTTTGATGAACTCTTATCAAAATCTGAAGATGATGAATACCTTGAAATAAAAAAATTTCAAAACGATATAAAGTTAAAAGATATATATATTAATGATGAAAATAAATTAGTTGAAAATATAAAAAAATTTTACCTAACTAGTATGGAGGAAAGAATAAGGGAGTTAAATTTAAAAGAAAATGTAGAAAAGATAATTAACTCAGTAAATGAAATTATGATAGATGATGCGAAAAACAAATATAATGAGGCAATTTTAGATGGAATCATACAGAAAATCAATAAAAAATCGCCTAAAATCAATAAAATACCTTTATAGTGTAGAATCATTGAGGGAAAGATGATATAATTATAAATTGTATTTAAATTTAGAAATGAAGGAGTGAAAGTAACAGTGTTAGGGAGAAACGAGTTATGCCCATGCGGAAGCGGGAAAAAATATAAAAAATGCTGTTTAAATAAAGATGTTGTGTCGGAGAGAGCTAGTAGAAAAATTGTACTTTCACAAAAACAATATTCACAACTGTACTCAAAACTATATGAATATTCAAGACAGCCAAAGTTTAAAGAAGAGTATAAAAAAGCACAAGAAATGTTTTATATATTAGATGATGAAAATGTAAATGGTAAGTTTGAAAGCTTCTTTAATACATACTTTATACAAGACCATATAATGGAAAATAAAAAAGTTATAACTGTAGACTTTTTTGAAGAAAATAAAAATAGTTTAACTAAGCCAGAAGTAGATATACTAAAAAGCTTATTTGAATCTTATGTAAGTGTGTATGTTATAAAAGAAAAGTTAGAAGATAGAATCTTATTAAAAGATGCTATAACAGGAGATGAAATATACACTGAAGATATAAACCTATTAAACGGATTTAATCAAGGTGACTGTATAATAGCTAGAATAGTTGAAGTAGGAGAATCTCATCTATTATTAGATGTTACAGTAAGTATATCAGATGCTGTTAAGGACGTAATAGTAAATGATATAAATCATTTCTTTAGCCAATATGAAGATTTATATAAAGATATAAAAACTTTCTTAATATATCATACTCATATACTTTACAAGTACATTCAACAATTACTAGATCCTAACATAGCTGAATATCTTAAAGAGCAAAAAGACGTTAAAGCTAAAAAACAAGAAGAAGTTAAAGAAATGATTGATGAAAATGAATGTTCAGTTTCAGCTTTACTTAAAGCTCAAGTTGAAAGTGATATACTAGAAAACTGTTTAGAGTTTTGGAACGAATATAAAGCTAAAAATAGCGAAATAAAAGGTTCTGAAAATGGATGGGCAGCAGCAGTAGAATATCATATTAAGAAAGAAAATGGACAAACAGTAACTCAATCACAAATCTCTAAAAAATATGACATAAGTCCAAGTACTTTAGGTAAGAGACATAAAGACTTAAAAATGTAGTAAAAACTTAATTTAAAATATACAGAAAGAGGTATATAGATGAGTCTTAATTTAGGAAAAGCAATTGCTGTATCAACAAGTTATATAAAATCTAATCCAGCAGTACCAGTATATAAGGGAGATGAAACTCCTGAGAATTTATATGCAGTGATATACCATATAGAAATAGGGTACAACGAAAGTAGTTTAGAAAAGGCGATGCAATACATAATTATAGATTATAAAGAATTTGAATTATGTGATAGCGATAAAAATGAATTAGTAAGTATAGCAAAACAATACTGTGAACAAAACGGTATAAAAGATGATGAGCAAACTCAAATAGCATTACTAGATAATGAAGAGGCAGAGAATTTCTTAGAAAAAGTATTTAACAACATGAAAGTTATAAGAGGGTTAATAACTCAAAGAGATTAAGTAACAATATAATTAGAATTACCATAAAAGCTAGGCCCTACGAAGCCTAGCTTTTATTTTTACTAAAGAAAGGTAGGTATGACATGTTAAGAGTTTCTAATATTAAATTAGATATAAATGAAAGCTTAGATAATATAAAACCTATGTTATTAAGAAAATTAAAAATTAGTGAAAAAGAATTACTTAATTATAAGATATATAAAGAATCTATAGATGCTAGAAGAAAAGGCAAAATAGATTTTGTTTACACTGTTGATGTAGAACTTAAGCATGAAAATAACATATTAAAAAAATCAAAAATTAAAGATGTTGTAGAAGTTAAAGAAAAATCATATACAGATGTACAAAGTGGTACTGAAAAGCTAAAAAACAGACCTGTTGTAATAGGAAGTGGACCGGCTGGATTATTTGCAGCATTAGTTTTAGCTCAAAGAGGATATAATCCAATACTACTTGAAAGAGGCTTAGATGTAGATACAAGAACAGAAGATATTAAAAAGTTCTGGGAAGATGGAAAGTTTAATTCAAAATCTAATGTTCAATTTGGAGAAGGTGGAGCAGGAACATTTTCAGATGGAAAATTAACTACTAGAATAAAAGATATAAGATGCAGAAAGGTTTTAGAAGAACTTGTTAACTTTGGAGCTCCAGAAGAAATCTTGTATTCATATAAACCGCATGTTGGAACAGACATATTAAAAGAAGTAGTTAAAAATATAAGAGAAGAAATTATAAGACTAGGCGGAGAAGTTAAATTTGATGCTAAAGTTACAAAGATAGATATAGAAAATAACGAAATAAAATCTGTAATTGTAAATGATAAAGAAACTTTTGAAACAGAGGCTGTAATACTTGCAATAGGACATAGTGCTAGAGATACGTATAAGATGTTATATGAGCAAGGTGTAAAAATAACTCAAAAACCTTTTGCTATAGGAGCAAGAATAGAGCATCCTCAAACATTAATAAATAAATCTCAATATAAAGAGTTCCATGATCACCCTAGATTAGGGGCAGCAGATTATAGATTAGTTGAACATACATCAAATGGAAGAAGTATATATACTTTCTGTATGTGTCCAGGAGGGACTGTAATAGCCTCAGCATCTGAAGAAGGACAAGTTGTTACTAATGGGATGAGTGAACATGCTAGAGACCAAGAGAACGCAAATTGTGCAGTTTTAGTAAATGTTACTACAGAGGACTTTGAAAGTGACCATCCGTTAGCAGGAGTTTACTTCCAAGAAAAATATGAAAGATTAGCATTTGAACTAGGTGGTAAAAACTATAAAGCTCCAATTCAATTAGTAGGAGATTTTCTAAATGATAGAGTAAGTACTGAATTAGGATCTGTAAGACCGTCATATAAACCAGGTTATGAATTTATAGATTTAAGAGGTTGTTTACCAAAGTTTGTATGTGACACAATGAAAGAAGGACTACTTTTACTAGATAAAAAGTTAAATGGATTTGCTATGAATGATGCAGTTCTAACAGGGGTAGAAACTAGATCTTCTGCTCCTATAAGAATAGTTAGAGATGAGCAAACATTAGAATCTGTTAATGTAAAAGATTTATATCCTAGTGGTGAAGGCGCTGGATATGCAGGAGGAATAGTAACTGCAGCTGTAGATGGAATAAAGTGTGCTGAAAAAATTATTTCTAAATATTGTGAAAATTAAAAGTTAACCATAATTTAATAAATATTTAATATATTTTTAATATTTAACATAGATTTAACAAAACTAGACAAGCTGTTTGATAAAATGGATAAGGCGCTATATTTGTAGACTAATAGTATAAATATTTCAAGGAGGACATGAAATTGGATATAGTAATTAGCCTTATGGGAGGATTAGGTTTATTCTTATATGGAATGAACTTAATGGCAGAAGGTCTTGAAAAATCAGCAGGATCAAAACTTAAAAGAATAGTTGAACTTCTTACTAGCAATGTATTCATGGGGGTTATTGTAGGTGCATTTGTTACAGCAATCATACAAAGTAGTAGTGCTACAACAGTTATGGTAGTTGGATTTGTAAATGCAGGTATAATGAACTTAACACAAGCAATAGGCGTTATAATGGGAGCTAACATAGGAACTACTGTAACTGCTCAGCTTGTATCATTTGACTTAAATGGAATGGCACCTATAGCATTAGGGATCGGTATTATTTTATATTTATTTGCATCTAAGCCAAAAGTTAAAAACATAGCAGAAATACTAATTGGATTTGGTATATTATTTACTGGTATGGACTTTATGAAAAATGCAGTTGAACCATTGGCTGAATACAAAGGATTTACAGACCTATTAGTAGGGTTTGGAGATCATCCTTTATTAGGATTATTATTAGGATTTGGTATAACAGCTATAGTTCAAAGTTCAAGTGCTTCTATGGGAATGCTTATAGCCTTAGCATCACAAGGGTTAATACCTTTAAATGCAGCATTACCTATATTATACGGACAAAATATAGGTACATGTGTTACATCATTAATATCAAGTGTTGGAGCGTCTAGAAATGCTAAAAGAGCAGCAGTTATGCACTTAATATTCAACGTTTTAGGTACAGCAGTGTTCTTAATAGTATTAAACAAACCAGTAGTAAGCTTTGTAACTAATATGAATCCTGGTGATGTAGCTAGACAAATAGCTAACACTCATACATTATTCAATATAATATCAGTTATTATATTACTTCCATTTACTAAGTTTATTATAAACCTTGCTATAAAACTTGTTCCAGATAAAGCTGGAGAAGAAGATGAAAGTAAAGCTATAAAGTATCTAGATGATAGAATAGTTGAAACGCCATCAATAGCTGTAGCAAGTGTAGTTAAAGAAACTTTAAGAATGGGTAAAAAAGCTAAAGAAA
This sequence comes from Paraclostridium bifermentans, assembly GCF_019916025.1. Taxonomy (NCBI): domain Bacteria; kingdom Bacillati; phylum Bacillota; class Clostridia; order Peptostreptococcales; family Peptostreptococcaceae; genus Paraclostridium; species Paraclostridium bifermentans. Next base: position 288,891 of record NZ_CP079737.1, read on the forward strand.
GTGTAAATTATGCACTAGATGGATTTTTAGAACAATCTCAAGAGAATATAGATAAATCATTTAAAAATGAAAAAATAGTAAACGAATTACAAAAAGGAATTCTAAACTACTTACTTAAATTATCAAAAGCTCATTTAGATGAAGATGCTAGAGATATAGTAGACTCTTTATTTAATACAGTAAATGATATTGAAAGAATAGGGGACCATGCTGAAAATATAGCTGAGTTAGCTCAAGATATAATTGATTCAGATTTAAAATTATCTAAGCAAGGAACTGAAGAAGTAAGAGAATTATACAATAAAGTTATAGCAACTTATGAGTATGCACTAGAAGCTATGAAAACTTATGATGTAGACTTAGCTTGCAAAGTTATAAAGATGGAAGAACAAGTTGATATAATGGAAAAATCATGTAGAGCAAATCATATACATAGATTAAATAATAGTTTATGTAGTATAGACAGCGGAATTATATTCTTAGATTTAATATCTAACCTTGAAAGAATATCAGACCATGCGGTTAATATAGCTCAACAAGTTATAGCAAACAAATTAGAAAAACAATAATATAATTATCGACAAACTCCTGTATAAAAAATATACAGGAGTTTTGTATATATAAATGAATAATTGAAAATATTATAATTAAATTATAAATAAATATTATAATTAATTTGGAAAAATACATATTGTTTGATATAATTTTCTATATAATAAATTTTTAACGAGATAAGGAAGGTAATGGGCTATGAAAAAGTTAAGTTTTGATTATAGTAATTCAATAGGTTTTTTTAATCAAAAAGAAATCGATTGTATGAGCGAGTATGTAAAAGTTGCTCATGAAATGATACATAATAAAACTGGTGAGGGGAACGATTTCTTAGGTTGGGTAAACTTACCTAGTGATTATGACAAAGAAGAGTTTGATAGAATAAAAAAAGCTGCACAAAAAATAAAGGAAGATTCAGATGTACTTTTAGTTATAGGAATAGGTGGATCTTACTTAGGAGCAAGAGCTGCAATAGAAACATTAGGACACTCATTTAGAAATAACTTAACTAAAGAAGAAAGAAAATCTCCAGAGGTTTACTTTGTGGGTCAAAATATAAGTTCTACATATATGTTAGATTTATTAGATATAATCAAAGATAAAGATGTATCTATAAATGTTATATCTAAATCTGGAACTACAACAGAGCCAGCTATCGCGTTTAGAGTATTCAAAGATTTCTTAGAGAAAAAGTATGGAAAAGAAGAAGCTAGTAAAAGAATATATGCTACAACTGATTCTAAGAAAGGGGCATTAAAATCTTTAGCAAATGAAGAAGGATATGAGTGCTTTGTAATACCTGATGATGTTGGAGGAAGATTCTCTGTATTAACTCCTGTTGGATTATTACCAATAGCAGTTTGTGATATAAATATAGATGCTATGATGCAAGGTGCAAAAGATGCAATGGATGATTTTTCTAATCCTGACTTAAAGTCAAACTACAGTTATCAATATGCTGTAGCTAGAAATGTTCTTCACAGAAAAGGTAAAGATGTAGAGTTAATGGTAAATTATGAGCCAAGCTTACATTATGTTGGAGAATGGTGGAAACAACTTTACGGAGAAAGTGAAGGAAAAGATAACAAAGGTATATATCCAGCTTCAGTAGATTTTTCAACAGATTTACATTCTATGGGACAATATATACAAGAAGGTAAAAGAATAATATTTGAAACAGTTTTAAATGTTGAAAAAACTAGAAGAGAAATAACTATAAATGAAGAAAAAATAGATTTAGATGGCTTAAATTACTTAGCTGACAAGACTGTTGACTTTGTAAATAAGAAAGCTTTCCAAGGAACTTTATTAGCACATACAGATGGAAATGTTCCAAACTTAATAGTAAATATACCTCAATTAGATGAGTATAACTTTGGATACTTAGTTTACTTCTTTGAAAAAGCATGTGCAGTAAGTGGATACTTATTAGGGGTAAATCCATTCAATCAACCTGGAGTAGAAGCATATAAGAAAAATATGTTTGCTTTATTAGGAAAGCCTGGTTTTGAAAAAGAAAGAGCTGAATTAGAAAAAAGATTAAACAATTAAGGTTTAATTAAGGATACAGTTATATAATAAACACTATACAGAAATTAACTGTATAGTGTTTTTATATTTAAGAATATAAAAACACTAAAAAAATAATAATAATACAAAAAGTAAAATAATATAAAAATTAAAATAGGAGGGATAAATATATGAGTAGTGGAAAGAAGACTAGTATAACTCTTATTATAATAGTTAGTATAATAAGTGCGATGGTTGGAAGTTTTATAACAGCTTTTATACTTGGGGATAAGCTATCATCTAAATCTGATGGGAATAAACAAGATATAGTTGTAAATGAAGGGACTAAAAGTGAAAATATATATCATGCAGTAACTGACAAGGCAATGCCTTCTGTAGTAGGTATAACAACTACTACAATAGATACTAATAATATATTTGCAATACCACAACAATCACAAGGTGTAGGAACAGGATTTATAGTAGATTCTAAAGGATACATATTAACAAATTCACATGTTGTATCTGATGGAAAAGCATCTGATGTAAATGTTTTATTTAATGATGGATCAACTTCAAAGGGAAAAGTTTTATGGAATGATCCAACTATAGATTTAGCTATTGTAAAAGTTGATAAGACAGGACTTCCTGTAGCAGACTTAGGAAATAGTGATTCTGTAAGAACTGGAGATTTAGCAGTAGCAATAGGAAATCCACTAGGATTAGAATTCCAAAAAAGTGTTACACAAGGAATAATAAGTGGATTAGATAGAAGCATACAAACAGAACAATCTAATATGACAGGACTTATACAAACTGATGCAAGTATAAATCCAGGTAACAGTGGAGGACCTTTATTAAACGATAAAGGAGAAGTTATAGGTATAAACACAGCTAAAGCATCTGGAGCAGAAGGATTAGGATTTGCAATACCTATAAATACAGCAAAACCTATAGTAGAGCAAATTATTAAAGATGGTAAATTTGAAAAAGTGACATTAGGTATAAAAGGTATAGATGTAAAAACATTTGAAACAACAACAGGAACTGATTTAGCTGCTGATGAAGGTGTTTATATAGCAGAAGTAGTAGCTAATACTCCAGCTCAAAAATCAGGAATACAAGCAGGAGATGTAATAACAAAGGTTGGAGATACAAAGATAACATCAATGAGTGATTTAAATAAAGCATTATATAAATTCTCAGTAGGAGATAAAGCTAAGGTAGAAGTAAACAGAGGCGGAAAGAATATAACTATAGATGTTAAGTTCTAATATATAAATAAAAAAAGATGGGATCTAATCCCATCTTTTTTTATTTATATTAAATAGATTAACTTGTCATTTTGTTTTTGCTGCTAGGGCAAGAACCGCTGCTAGAACAACCAGAACAACCAGAGCATCCATTACCTTTTGCTTTTACGTTCTTATAAAGAATAAATGCTGCTGCAAGTACGATTATTCCTCCAACTAATAACTCTACTAATGAAGAAGCTGAAGCACCTTCAAACGCTAGTGAACCTAGAGTTTTAACTATGAATGCTACAATCCAAGCTAAAACAAATTGGTAAACTGCTGATATCATCATCATCTTGCTTCCGTATTCTTTTCTCATTGTAGATAAAGCTGCTATACATGGAGTATATAAAGCAGAGAATACTAAAAATGCATAAGCTGAAACACTTGTAAATACTGTTGGTAAAACTGTATTTAAATTTCCATAAAGTATTTCCATGGTACTTATAAGAACTTCTTTTGCACTTATACCAGTTAATATAGAAACTCCAGCTCTCCAATCTCCGAATCCTAAAGGAGCAAATATAGGAGCTATTAATCCACCTATTAAAGCTAAGAAACTAGTATTTATATCACTAGTAAATCCGCTGAAGTTAAATGATGATAATGCCCATATAACAACAGACATAGCAAACATTATTGTACAAACTTTTATTAAGAAACCTTTAGCTTTATTCCATGTATTTTTAAATAAAGCGTTTAGAGTTGGAAGTTTGTATTCTGGTAACTCTAGAACAAAAGGTTCTATATCAGCTTTATAAACTGTTTTATTTAATATTAAGGCTATTATTATTGCAATTACGATACCTAATAGATATAAAGATGTAGTTACAATAGCTGCATTTTTAGGGAAAAATATAGAAACAAATAATGCGTAAACAGGTACTTTAGCACCACAAGTCATAAGCGGAGCAATAAGTGCTGTAACTTTTCTATCTTTTTCACTTTCTAAAGTTCTAGTAGCCATTATCGCTGGAGAAGCACAACCGAATCCCATTATCATAGGTATAAAGGCTTTACCAGATAAACCAACTTTTTTCATTATGTTATCCATTAAGAATGCTGTTCTAGCCATATATCCACTATCCTCAAAGAATGACATTCCTAAGAATAATACAAATATTAATGGGAAGAATGGTAGAGCTCCACCTAATCCACCTATTATTCCATCTACTATTAGTGAATGGAACCAAGGACTAGAATTTGCTAACAAAGCATCTACAGGTGTAGATATATAAGTATCTATTAAAGTTTCTGTTAATGTTTGAAGAGGACCACCGACCCATTCAAATGTAAATTTAAAAAGTGTTAATAGTGCTAAAACAAATATAGGATAAGCTAATATAGGATTTAATATTATATTATCTAATTTACTACTAATACTTTCTTTATTTTTAGAATCCGACTTCATAGATTTACTTAATATTTTTTCAATTTCTTTATAGGTATTTATTTCGTTTCCAAAATCTTTTCTATAATTAAAAGTTGTATTTAAACATGATTTTATTTCATTAGATATATTTTCAAGACCTTCTTTTTTCTTAGCAACTATAGGTATTACTTTAACCCCTAATTCCTTTTCAAGCTTTGCTGGGTCTATGTGTACACCCTTAGCTTCTGCAACATCTATCATATTAAGTAATAATATAATTGGTTTATTGTATTGCATAAGCTGAGTAGTTAAATATAAGTTTCTATCTAAGCTAGATGCATCTACTATGTTTAATATTAAGTCTACATCTCCGCTTTCTAAAAAACTTTTAGATACTTTTTCTTCGTTAGAGAATGTATCCATAGCGTATATACCAGGAAGATCTACAACCTTAATATCTTCATTTATAAATCCTTCTTTTTTTTCTATAGTAACTCCAGGCCAGTTACCTACATATTGTTTAGATCCAGTAAGAATATTAAACACTGTAGTTTTACCAACGTTAGGATTACCGAATAATGCAACATTAATCACGATGATACCTCCTATTTTAAGCTAATGTTTTTTGCGTCACTTTTTCTTATCGCTAAATCAAATCCTCTAAAACGAACTAATATAGGATCTCCTAATGGAGCGATTTTTCTTACTTCTATTTCAGTTTCATTTATACATCCAAGAGCTAATAATCTTTTAGCTAATTTTTCGTTTCCATATATATTATTAATGATACCTTTTTCACCGACTTTTAAATCGTAAACAGTCATCATTAGCACCTCCTAATGAGTTTCATTCTCAATTAATTATAATATAAATATACCATTTAATATTCAAAAAGTCAATAAATAGTGAATAGATTAAAAAAATAATTAAAAAACTTACTTTAAGACTATGGTAATATATAGATAATAGAAAATTTCAACTAAGGGGGAGCAAAATATATGAAGACTAAAAAACTGGCTCATATGTCATTGATGGTTGGATACAGCTTAATATTGTATATAATAGAAAGCTATATGCCAAATCCACTAATTGCTATATTTCCAGGCGCTAAGTTAGGGATTGCAAACATAGTTACTTTAACTTCTTTAGTTTTATTTGGTCTAAAGGATACATTCATAATTTTATCTGTAAGGGTGATTATGTCATCTATATTTGCAGGACCAATATCATATTTATTGTTTAGTATAGCGGGTTCATACTTAAGTTTGATATTTATGTACCTAGCTTTAAAAATTAATAAATTTTCATTAATAGGGGTAAGCGTCATAGGAGCTATTGGTCATAATATAGGGCAGTTAGCAGTGGCTGGAATGATAATAAAAAATGGAATGATATTTGGATATTTACCATATATGTTATTCGCATCTATAATAACTGGGCTGTTTGTTGGAATTGCTTCTAAATTTACAGTAGGAAAGTTATCTAGTATTGATAAAAACGTTTATTGACACACTAGGGAAAACCTTGTTAAAATATAAATGAATATATATAAATTTGTAACTATGGTGATAATATGACTAAAAATGAACTGGTTTTGCTAAAGAAAGAAATAGAAGCTTTAAGGGAAGAAATAAATACGTATATAGAATACCCGGATATATTTAAAGATGAGTTGGTTAGTACAAGTAATAAAATTGATCAAGCGATAAATAAGTATATACAGCTTAGCAAAGAGTCTTCCGAATAAAGAGAAGGCTTTTTTGCGATTAAGCAAAGTTAATTTTTGCATGTGGAAAAATTAACAAATGATAGATATATAAACTGGTTTGATTAGGTATATCATTTAAGTATAGCGTTAATAATTAATAATTGAGATATAGAAATTGTTAAAAGAAAGGTATTAATTATGATTTTGGCAAAGTTAATAAACTCAGTTATTATAATTATTTGTGCGTACGTTTTATTAAAATTAATACAATACTTTTTAAAAAAACTATTTGAATTTACTAGATTTGATGTAAGGTATGAAAATACTTTAAACAGTCTTTTATGCTCAATGTCATATTATGTTATATTTATTTTAACAATAATATTATTATTGAAAGAATTTAATATAGTTGATGTAACTAAATTCGGTACTTTAGTTACAGGTGCAAGTATAGTCGGATTGATAGCTGGGGTTGCATCTCAAAGTATATTAAAAGATATATTCAATGGTTTTTTTATAATATTTGAGAAACAAATACAAGTTGGTGACTTTGTTTATATAAATGAAAAATATAGAGGGACTATAGAAGAAATAGGTCTTAGGAGCACCAGCTTAAGAGATTGGGATTTGAGAAGAGTAACTATTCCAAATGGAAATATTATTAGTATCAGAAATTATAGCAGGAAAAATATGAGAGTAGTTGTAAGTGTTAGAGTTCCATATCAAGAAGATCCTCTAGAAGTTATTAAGTCTTTAGAAGAAGTATGCGACATATTAAATGAAAGACATAAAGAATTTTTACATACAAAAAAGGGGAAGGAAAATGCTGGATCATTTAGCGTATATGGAGTTACAGATATTGAAGAAAAGTCTGTAGGAGCTAAGTACACTATAACAGGTGTTGTTCAATCTCATAAGTATTTTACAGTGCTTAAAGACACAAAATTGCAGATACTAATAACATTTAGAAATAATGGAATAAATATAGCTTACCCTACTCATATAAATATAGTTAAACAAAATATGTGTGATTAAGATTAAGGACTATTCAAAATAGTCCTTTTTATTTTTGATTAAAATATAGTCGTAATAATGGACTAACCCCTGCAAATATAAATATAAATATACCTAACTATAAAGGAGGGGGAGTAAAATATCACCTACTGAAATTTTAACTAGATTATTAATAGCTCTTATTATAGGAGGACTGACTGGACTAGAGAGGGAAAAGTCGTATCAATTTGCAGGATTTAGAACACATATTTTGGTTTCAATTGGATCGTGTATAACAGCTATAACATCTGTAATATTGTTTATGGAATATAGTTCAAAAACAAATTTAGACCCATCGAGATTAACAGCTCAGGTATTGTCAGGTATAGGTTTTTTAGGAACAGGAGCTATACTTAAAAACTCAAGTGGAATAAGAGGGCTTACTACAGCAGCAGGAATATGGGCAACAGCATGTATAGGAATTGCTATAGGCTATGGTCAATATATATTAGGAATATCAGCATGGCTATTTGTAATGGTTACACTATATATATTGAAAAATATAGATAAGGTAGTTTTTAGAAAAAAACAAAATATATTAACTATAAAGGTTAATAATGTAAATATTATTTCTACTATATACAATAAACTTGAAAAATCTCAAATAAATGTTAGTAATATTGATGTAGTTAGTGGAGAAAATGATTATATAATAAACTTTTTCATTGTTTATGATAGACGAATTATGGTAGAAAAGATAATATTAGAATTAAATGACCTAAAAAATATAATAAGTGTAGATTATTTACATTAAAATATATAAAATAAGATATAGCTATAATTAAAATCGAGGTGTATGAATTGAAGACAAACATAAGAGTAATAATTGAAGGGTCAACTGATTTCCCTAAAGAACTATTAGATGAAATGGGAGTGAAAGTTGTAGGAATAAATATAGCATTTGGAGAGGAAAACTATATAGGCGGAGAAGAAATTACTGAAGAAACGTTTTATGAGAAAATGAAGGGGTGCAAAGAATTACCTAAGACATCAAGTCCATCACCTGAGAGATTCATAGAAATGTTTGACTGTGAAGAAGAGGAAATATTAATTATTACACTTACTTCTAAATTATCTAGTACTTATAGTAGTGCTGTATTAGCTAAAAATATATATTTAGAACATAATCCTGAAAGTGAAAAAAGAATAGCTGTTGTAGATTCATTAAGTGGATCTATAGGAGTTGGATTAATGGTTTATAAAGCTAACAAATTAATAGAAGAAGGAAAATGTTTAAAAGAAGTAGTTGAATACTTAGAAGATATAAAAGGAGATATAGCTTTTTATGGTGCGTTAGATACGCTTGAAAACGCTATAAAAGGTGGAAGAGTGAATCCTATTGCTGGAAAATTAATAAATGCGCTTAACTTTAAAGTTATAATAGAAATATCAGAAGGATTAGTTAAACCTATAGATAAAGCAAGAGGCGAAGGTAATAGTATGAAAAAGCTATTTGAAAAGGTAAAAAACAATGTTCATGATATAAAAAATAAAACTTTAGTTATAGGACATTCAAACTGTAAAGAAAAAGCTGAAAAAATAGCTAAACATATAGAAGAAAATTATGAACATAAGGACATAATAATATCAAGTATAGGTCCTGTTATGGGAACTTACACATCAGAAGGAGCAATATTAATAGCTGTTCTGTAAAATATTATAAACAAAGGAGTGAAATTATGGGATTAGATAGAGCTTCTATAGAAGAAAAGTTTAAATGGGATATAGACACGATGTATAAAAGTGAAGAAGCTATAGACCAAGATATAAAAAAAGTAGATGAAATTATAGGTGAACTTAAAACTTATAAAGGAAAACTTGCTGATAGCAAAGAAAACCTTTATAAGGTATTAACTGACTCAGAAAAAGCATCTAGAATACTTCAAAATTTATATGTATATACTCATATGAAACAACATGAAGATACTAGAAAAAATGAGAATCAAGCTAAAGCTACTAAGACTGAAATGTTATCTACAGAATTATCAATGGCAACATCATATATGGTTCCAGAGATAATAGCAATGGATGAATCAAAATTACAAGAGTATTTAAGTGATGAAAAATTAAGCTTTTACAAAAAACATTTAGATGAAATACTAAGAGATAAACCTCATACACTTACAGAAAAAGAAGAAGAAATACTAGCAGCAGCTTCAGATTTAAGTGGAATAGCTGAAAATGTATATGAAATGTTTTCTTTTGCAGATTTAAAATTCCCTGAAATAAAAGATGAAAAGGGAGAAACTGTACAAATTACTCATGGAAATTACTCTTCGTTCTTAAAGAGTAAGGATAAAAGAGTTAGGAAAGATGCATTTGATGCAGTGTATTCAACTTATGATGAATATAAAAATACATTTGCATCAACTTTATACGGTGGAATAAAAAGTGAAATTTTCTATGCGAAAATGAGAAACTTTAAATCAGCTATAGAAGGTTCATTATTCCAAGATGATATAAGTGTAGATGTATATAATAACTTAATTGATGCAGTTGATGAGAGTTTAGATACATTAAATAAATATGTAGATTTAAGAAAAAAATATTTAGGTATAGATGAAATGCATATGTATGATTTGTATGTGCCTATAAAATCAAACTTTGATATGAAGGTAACTTATGAAGAAGCACAAGAAATAATATTAAAAGCATTAAAGCCATTAGGTGAAGAATACTTAAGTGTTGTTAAAAAAGCTTTTGATGAAAGATGGATAGACGTTTATGAAAATGAAGGTAAGCAAGGTGGAGCTTATTCGTGGGGAAGTTATGATTCATCTCCATATATATTGATGAGCTATAAGGATGATTTAAACTCATTGTTTACATTGATTCATGAACTTGGACATTCTATGCATAGTTACTACTCAAGAAGTAATCAAGAATATTTGTATTCGTCATATAAAATATTTGTAGCAGAAGTTGCATCAACTTTAAATGAATTATTACTTGTAAATTATTTATTAGAGAACTCAAAATCAAAAGAAGAAAGAATGTATCTTTTAAATTATTATTTAGAACAATTCAGAACTACAGTATATAGACAAACTATGTTTGCTGAATTTGAAAAGATAACTCATGAAAAAGTAGAAAACAAAGAACCGTTAACTGCTAAAGAGTTTACAGAAATATATTATGATTTAAATAAAAAATACTATGGAAAATCTTGCATAGTAGATGAACCAATAGGATTAGAATGGGCTAGAATACCTCATTTTTATTCTAATTTCTATGTGTATAAATATGCTACAGGATTTTCAGCGGCTAGTGCTTTAAGTGAAAAAATCTTAAGAGAAGGCGATGCAGCTGTTGAGAAGTATATAGAATTCTTAAAAAGTGGAGGATCAGAATATCCACTTAATCAATTAAGAGCTGCTGGAGTAGACATGGAGAAAAAAGAATCTATAGAAAATGCATTAAATGTATTTAAAGAATTAGTAAATGAATTAGAGAGAGAATGTTAATCAACATTCTCTTTTTTTTTGGAAATATTGAATTTAGTTTGAAAAACGTCATTTTACGGCGAGTTAACATACTTTACTTTCAGTTAACATAACTCTAATTTAAACTTAACATTTAAACTTTATTATTGAATTGTAGAGAAAAAACTTAAAAAAGAATAAAGCATAGTAAAGTTGACAAACTAAAATTATAAATTAGAAATCATAAGAGTTATAAAAAAATGGAGGTATTTATGTTAGCTAATGAGCAACTGATTAAAACTAAAAATAACAACAAAACAAAGTATACAATAGAAAAAATAGCAAAAAATGTATTCATGATAAGTGCTTTAATTGCAGTAATTAGCTTATTACTTATTATAGGTTTTGTTTTTTATAAAGGACTTACACCATTTATATCAAAGGGATACTCATTTATAGACTTTTTAACAGGTACTTCATGGGTTCCAAGTGCAGATCAATATGGAATTTTACCTATGATAGTAGCATCAACTTTATCAACGATAGGTGCACTTTTAATAGGAGCTCCGATTGGAATTCTTACTGCAGCATTTATTGCAGAAGTAGCTCCTAAAAAAATAGCAAACATAATAA